>DAISHW010000239.1:0-4579 GCA_036822295.1 Bdellovibrionales bacterium
CGCGCATCAGGTTCTGAGTTTGATGCGTGGCGAGATCGAGCGCTTCGTCCAGAAGGGGATCAAGCCTGCGGAGCTCGCGATGTACAAAACGCAAGTGAAGGGTCAGATTCTGCTCGGCGCCGAAGATATGGAAAACCGCATGAATTCGCTGGGCGTGAACGAAATGGTGTTTGGCGAGTATCGACCGATCGACGAAATCATCCGCGACATCGACAAGGTGAGTGTGCGTTCGGTGCGTGACTACGTCGCTAAGTACATTGACACGAATGACGTTTCTCTTATGGTTATGGGTGAACTGGCGGCCTCTGAGGCGCTGAAACTGATGAATGTTTGGGAGTGAATTATGGAATTGAGTCAGCTGAAAAAATCCGTGCAAGAGATCGCGAAAGTCGTCGGCGCCATGGTCGAAGAAAAGCTCGGCGACCGCTCGCAAATCGAAGAGCAAGTGCGCCAGTTCGCCAAGCAGGTCGAGACGATGGTCGGCGACACGATTGCGAAGCGCGTGGCGACTTCGGGTTTGAAAGGCGACAAAGTGATTTTGCGTTTCAAGAAATTGGATCATTTCCGCGGTGAGCTGCCGGCGTACGCGACCGGCGGCGCGAGCGGGCTCGACGTGCGCGCCCGCTTGGATCAGGACGTGGTTTTGAAACCAGGGGATCGCTTCTTGGTGCCGACGGGCTTGAGTCTTGAAATTCCGCATGGCTATGAAGTGCAGGCGCGGCCGCGCAGTGGCCTGGCGATCACGAAGGGCATCTCTTTGGTGAACACGCCCGGAACCATCGACGCCGACTACCGCGGTGAAGTGAAGATCATCGTGATCAATCACGGTAAGGAGTCGGTCACGCTTTGCGATCAAGAGCGCATCGCCCAGTTGGTGGTTTGTCCCGTGATCCATGCCGAGATCGAAGTGGCCCAGGAGCTCTCGGACACCCAGCGCGGCGCGGGCGGATTCGGCTCGACCGGCGCCAACTAGATGTTTCTATTTCCGTTAGGTTTGGGAACCCGGCTGCCGTCGGCGGCCTTGATGTGCTGGATCCTGACGGCCGTGATCGTCGGGTATTCGTGGATCGAATTCCCGCGCCTGCGCGATTACGAACAACGCCTGCAGAAAAGTTTCGCGTCCGAGGGTTTGCGGCCCGCGATGGATCTGTGGAGCGACCTGTGCCGCGACCGTTTGAAAGACGAAGAGCAGTGCCGCGCGGCGGGATTGGGGATTTTGAAATCCTTGGGCCGCGAGGCCGAGCTCGATGACGAGACTCTGAAAGCCGAGCGCGAGCGCCTGGGCGAAGTGAAGGGGGAAGAATCCTCGCTCGCGGCCATCAAGTCGTTGCAGGCCTTACGCAAACTGCGCGAGGAGTTCGGCGGTCTTTTGCAAGATCCTTTGAGCGCCAAGGATCCCAAGGTTCTGGGCCTGCCGAGCTACGCGGGGTTCGTCGAGTACTTCAAGAAATCGGAATCGCTGCAGACGTCGTTGGCCAAGAAATTCAACTTTCTATCGCAAGCCACCGTGGGCGTCGCGACCTTGCTGAAGGCGCAGTTCACGCACGGGGATTTTCTGCACATGCTCTCGAATCTGATCGTACTCTTGATCTTCGGTCGCTACGTCGAGGCGCGCATGGGCGCCGGTTGGATGATCGCGACCTTCATGGTGTCGGGCGTGGTGGGACTTTGGGGGCAGCTGCAGATGTACACCTCGGAGGCTTCGATCCTGCTGGGCGCTTCCGCGGGCGTGTCGGGGATCACCGGCGCGTTCCTGGTGTTTTTCTTCAGACACCCGATGCAGGTTTGGCTCTCGGTGATCTTGGTGTTCAACCGGCGCATCTACATGCCGTCTTACTGGATCGTCGGCGTGGTGTTCGTCGCCAAGGACGTGATCGGCGCGCTGTCGAGCGACGGCAACGTCGCGCACGGCGCGCATCTGATCGGGTTGTTCGTCGGCGCGGGCATGGCGTTCCTGCATCGCCGCTTGCATCCTTTGCCTGATAAATTCCTTTATCCCGACGAGCAGTTCTACACCGGGCGTTTGCAGTCGACCTCAAACGCCATGCTGAAAAAATCCTTGGGCGAGCGGATCGTGAGTTGGAATCCCAACAACATGACCGCGCTCGAGTCGCTGGTGCGCGGGGCGGGAGAGAAGGATCCCTTGGGCTCTTGGCTGACCTCGCTTTTGGCGGTCGGCGGCAAGCAGCGCGATCTTAAGCCCGGCGTGGACGTGCTTCGCGATCTGCCGCTCAGCGCGCGTTTGCCGGCGCTGGTGCCGCGCCTGAGCGTGAAGAATCATCTGGCCTATGCGCGGGCGGCGCTCGAGCGTGACGAGTGGCTGCCGGCGCTTAGGCTTTACGATTCGGTGTTACATAAGAGTTTGCGCGAGGGCACGCGCGCGAATGTTCGTAAATCCGTCGAACAAATCTGCACCGCGCTTCGCCAGCGCGGCGAAACGCTCACTCAGCTCAAGGAGATGCCCCTTCACGCCGATCTTAAGACCATAGTCTGAGGTGTGTTTGGGCGCTCTGAAACTCGAAGAATTCGCCGTCGCCGGCGAGACTGGTCCCGCCGAGCTCGTCAAGGCTCCGAACGGCGCCAGGCTCGCGGCCTTCGCCATCGACAACGTGGTTTGCTCGGGCGCGATCTCGCTGATGACGGCGATCTTCGCGCAAGGCTTTCATTTCGATCACTGGATTCACGTGTTCTTGCTGAGCGGCGTGGTCAACATGATGTACACGGTGCTGCCGGTGTACGTGACCGGCCAGACGCTCGGTAAAAAGCTCATGAAAATCCAGGTCGTGTGCGTCGACGCCGGCACCGGCGGCGAGCTGACTCTGCGCCAGGCCATGAATCGCGAGTGGGTGTGGAAAGTGATCTCCGGATTTTGTTTGGCTTTGGGATACCTGGCGATCCTTCATCATCCCGAAGGCCGCGCCTGGCATGACCGTTGGTCGCGCACCCGCGTGGTCAGCGTTCGGGAAGATTAGGCGCCATCTCCTCATTCATCAATAGCGGTATCGAATCCGCCTCGATTTTCCAAATAGCGGTTTTTATAAATGAATTTTAAAATTCACCCGGCCCGGGCCGTGTAAAAAGAGATACAGGCGCTTTGCTGTCTTTTAATTCTCTAAATTGAGTTCTTTCTCGAGTATGTCCATGGATTCGGGGGTCGCCTTGATACGGCGATTTTGTTGCGTCGACGTCGTGCGCACCAACAGCACCACCCAATAGGCGACGTACACGGCCAATAGACCCGCAAGAACATTGCGAATCCTGACGCGCTCCAAATTGAAGTTGGAGACGAAGCCCACGAACAGCAGCATGAACATCGCCGCGGCGCCAAGGATCGGAATCGGCGGCACGAACGAAATCGCGATGTTCAGGATCAGAAACGGAATCGAGGCGAAGATCATGTGCAAGTAGATCTGCCGGTAGGGGACTTCGCGCTTAAAAAAGAACATGAACGTGTAGTGGAAAATCCCGGCGCCGACCGCGGTCATGAACAAAACGCTGAGCGGCGCGATCACGATGCCCGTGATCATGCCCAGGATGTTGCGCTCGAGCAAGTTGGCCAGCACCCCGCACGCGGCCGCGAACGCGCCCTGAAGCACGAGCATCGTGGGCCAATCCCAATCGGGAAGGGCGCGCATGAACTGCACGGGGTTGCGCGCGAAGTGCGGCAACACGAGCACCGCTTCTTTGAGTTTTGCCTTGATGAGCGCCCAGTCGATGTTCTTCATGAAGATGTCTTGAGGATACGGCGCTTAGAATATCGCGTTCAAGCGAATAACGGCATCCCAAGAGGATTTGTCGAAAGTGCCGATCGCCAGGCGTGAGCGGTACGCCAGATCGGGGCCGATGGTGACGGCGCCCGACAAACGTTTCTCCATGCCGAGAATCAAGCCTGAAGCGGCCGAAGACGCCGAGAAGGTTTCCCAGCCGGCGGCGCCGCGCGAGCGAATTTCCATCGAGCGCATGCCCAAGCCGAAGCCCATGCGCATCGTGATTTGGTCGCGAAGCTCCGGCAAGAACATCAAGCGGCCTTCGAACTCGGTCAGATCGGCGCTCACGGTGCCGCCCAGCGATTCGGGAGTGAAGTTGCGGAACGCCACTTCGCCGCGCGCGTTCTTCGTGCCCAAGTTCATTCCGCCGTGGATTTCAAAGCCTTTCAGCAGACCGGAGCCGTTGCCGCCGTTGGGCGCCGACACGTTCACATACGAGGTCGCCAGCGACATGCCCGCCGCGTAAGCGACGTTTTCCCAGCTCAGGTTTTCTTTGGGTTCCGCGGGCGAGTCTTCCGCGTCGGCCTTGAGCTCGCTGACGATCGAATCGTAGCTCGTGTAACTGTCGTCTTCCGCCCGGACGAACGACCCGCCGAAACTCAACAAAACGACTAGACTCAAGCAAACGCGATTCATAATTTCCCCCATGCTTTGATTCTAGCAAAGTGTGGGGTAGAATAAGACCTATGCCGCTCATTTCCAGACTTCGAGGCCGTTGTTTCTGCGCGTTTTGCAAAACCGAGCGCTCGGTTTACGTCAAAAAACACATCGACATGACCAACGTCCTGGGCGCGATGATACTGGCGGTGGCC
>DAISHW010000240.1:0-2037 GCA_036822295.1 Bdellovibrionales bacterium
ACTGGAAGCGAAATCGACAATATCATCGGAGCGGGCCAATGGCGCGCAACCAGCCGCGGTATCAGTTATCGGGAGATCGCGCCAAGAAAATTCGCGATCGGATACGCGCATCCCAAAGCCCGCGTGGGGTCGTCGCTTCTTTACTACGGTCTAATCGATGCGATCCGCGAGATCATACGGCACGCCGCGATTGTACGGATTGACCGGCGGATTTCATTCAAAAAATGGTCGAGCTTGCTTGATCGAGTTCGTGAAATCAACGCGTCCACGCAAGAGACACGTTGGAAATTCGCGATCGAAGAAAACAAGATCATTTGCATACGCGCGTGGCTTGGCCGGCCGGTTTTCGAGATCCGGTTCGCCGAAGCCCGCGATAAAGACCAAATTCTGTACGTCGATATTCACGAAGTCGTGGCACATCTTGAGCATCTGGCGGATCATGCGGCTTCTAGCAAAGCTATTGGGACCGAGGTCAATCTGCTGATCGACGGGCTCATTGACCGCGAAGAGTAAACGCCGGATTCAAATATAACGGTCGGAAGCGTATATTTACCGATGGCCGTCGGATCTTAGACTGTCAACTCGGTTGGATTTTTGTGCTAGCATGAATCTCATGCTGACCGTTTCTCCTAAAACATGGATCCGTGATCAAGCGCTGCCCCTTTGGACCACCAAGGGCTTTGATCATTCCCGCGGGATGTTTCAGGAGTCTTTGTCCATGCTCGGCGAGCCGAGCTCGGCGCCGCGGCGGGCGATGGTGCAGGCGCGCCAAATCTACACGCTAAGAACCGCGCTCGAGCGTGGGTGGGCGGGGGATTCGGCGCGTGAGACCGCTCTGCGAGCCGCCGCGGTACTGGTCGATCGCTATCGACAGCCGTCGGGCGCGATCGCGCATGCCATTGGCAATGACGGCATCAATCTGAATCCCGATCTTTATGCGCAAGCCTTTGCGATCTTTGGGATGGCCAGTGCCTATGCGTTGGATCATCAGCCGGTGTGGAAACAGGCCGCGCTCGATGTCTTGAGTTTCTTGAAACGTGAACGTGCGCTGCCCGCAGGCGGCTACTCGGAGCTGCGCGCGGGACATCCGGTGCTGGAAGCCAACCCGCACATGCACCTATTTGAAGCGGCGCTCGCATGGCTGGATGTCGAGCCCGCGCCGGAGTGGCGCGATCTGGCCGACGAGATCGCCGAACTCGCGCGCACGAAGTTCGTGGATTTCGAATCGGGCATGCTATGCGAATTTTTTGACCAGGGTTGGAGTCCGCGCCGGCTGGAAGGGCGCTTCGTCGTCGAGCCGGGACATCAGTACGAGTGGGCTTGGCTTTTCGCGCGCTACGAGAAGCTGAGCGGCCATAGCGCCAGCGTACGCGTGCGCCTGTGCGAGGCGAGTGACCGCTTTGGCCTTCGCGACGGCATCACCATCGACGAAATCTGGAGCGACGGCTCGGTGAAGTCCGCGTCGGCGCGATTCTGGCCGCAGTCCGAGCGTGTGAAGGCGACGGTCACCGAAGGTCGCGAAAAAGACGCCCGCGAAGCGCTTCAGGCACTCAGCGCTTACTTCGCGACGCCCACGGCCGGCATGTGGTTCGATCGGCGCGATGCCAGCGGCCGGTTGGTCGAGGAGCCTATTCGCGCGAGCGGGCTTTACCACATCCTTGGGGCGCTCTCGGAATTCGATCGCGCCTACGGCCTGCCATAGGTCGGGGTGCCTTAGGTCGACTAGGCCTCGCTAAAATTGCAACCGCCCGCCCTGACACGCGAAAATAAACACATGTCGACAGCTAGCAAGATCACCTCGGCCGAGGCGCTGCGTGCCAAGGCCGATTGGGTTCGCCGTGAAACATTGATGATCCACAAGATCGCGCCCGAAACACGGGTGGCGTCGAGCCTTTCGCCGGTCGAGATCTTCACCGCGCTTTATTACGGGGGCGTCGTCGCCTTCGATCCCCAGCAGCCGTATTGGGGCGCGCGGGACCGCGTGGTGATCAGCAAAGGTCACGGTTCGCTCTCGATGTATCCTTTGCTTGCCGATCT
>DAISHW010000240.1:2047-4575 GCA_036822295.1 Bdellovibrionales bacterium
AATTGCAGAATGTTTGCCGCGAGGGTTCGTTCCTGGGCGGCATTCCCGATCCGATCATTCCCGGCTACGAAACCGTGAATGGTTCCCTAGGTCATGGCGTGGGCGTCGCGTGCGGCATGGCCAAGGCACTGCAAGTGCTGAGCAAGAAGCAAGATGTCTTCGTCGTTACCGGCGACGGTGAACTGCATGAGGGCAGCATCTGGGAAGGCTTTCTATTCGCGGGTCACCATAAGCTCGACAATCTGACCGTGGTGGTCGATCGCAATCGTCACTGCATGCTGGGCGCGACCGAAAATGTGATCGGTCTCGAGCCGCTCGAGGATAAATTCCGCGCGTTTGGTTTCGAGGTATGCACTGTGGATGGTCACGACGTGAACGCCGTAAAGGACGCGATGTTGAATTTCAAGTCGTCCCGTCAGGGTCGCCCCAAAGCGATCATCGCGTTGACGTTGAAGGGCAAGGGCGCTCCGCAACTCGAGACCAATCCATTGAGCCATATCACGGGCCTTAAGCCTGCCGAGATCGACGAGATTTTGAAAGGCGGCAAGTGATGTCCGCAACCGTTTCTGCGCCGATTCCGATGAAGAGGACGATGCGCGACACTCTGCTTTCGGAAATCCTCGGGCAAATGGATCGCGGCGAAAATGTGTTCCTGCTGTCCGCCGATTTCGGCGCGCCGGCGCTCGACGCGATTCGTGAACGTCACGCCGAGCGCTTTATCAATGTGGGTATCTCGGAGCAAAACCTGATCAACGTGGCGACGGGCCTGGCGCTCGAAGGGTACACCGTTTACGCGTACGCCATCGCGCCGTTCATCACCATGCGCTGCTGCGAGCAGATTCGCGTGAACCTGGCGATTCTTTCGCAGGTGCGTCCGATGAACGTGAACCTGATCGGCGTGGGCGCGGGCTTTTCGTACGAAGTTTCGGGTCCCACGCACCATTGTCTCGAAGATATCTCGATCATGCGCACCTTCCCGAACATGCACGTGATCTCGCCTAGCGACGTGGCGACCGCGGCCGCGCTCGGCGCGCATTGTTTGGGTTTACGTAAGCCCAAGTACCTGCGGCTCGATGCGAAGCCGGTGGCGACCCTGCACGAATCGGTGAGCGGCGGGGACATGCGCCGCGGGTTCAAAGTGATGCGCCAGGGCGGCGACGTTTGCGTGATCGCGACGGGCTCGATTGTTCATAAAGTGAACGAGGTCTGCGCGGGTCTAAACATCGGACTGGTGGACCAGATGGTTGTCAAAGGTTTCGATGAGTCCGCGATGGTCTCGCTGTTGAAACGCTACAAGAAAGTCGTCACGGTCGAAGAAGGCTTCACCGGCAAGGGCGGGCTCGACGCCGCGATCGGCACGTTGATCTTGTCGAATCGCCTGCCCACGCACCTGAAGGCGATGGGACTCAAAGACAACTACATTTTTCATATCGGTTCGCGCGAGCATCTGCACGAGCAGAATGATCTGGGCCGCGAATCGATCCTGCGCGAAGCTTCTAGCGTCGCTTAACTTTTCTGAGATTCGTGGAAGACGGCGAGCTGGTGGCCGTGACGAGCTCGACATTGTAGGGCTGTCCCGCGATCGTAGGCACCAAGTGATTTTCCATTTAAAAAATATTTTACAACCCTGGCGACTTGTCCAGATCCCTTTGCCAGGAGCGGGGGAGTGCATTACATCGCCATGCATGTACTACATCTTGGCATTGCTGACTTCGTGGGCGACCTGGGGCTCGCCGACCGATTACGATGCGATCGCATCGTTTTACCGGCAGATTTTGTCGTGCCCGAACGTGAATCTGACGTGCTTAAAAGCTTTTGATTTGGTCGAGGAGATCCGCCCGAATCTGTTTGTCTTAAAAAATTCCGTAAATCTCGGCACCGACGAGGAGTGGAAGTCGGGTGCGCGCATCGCCGAGTGGTTCGATCATGCGGTGCTGCTTGCGCCTCACCTGCCGGGGTTGCGGGGCGTGCCGACGGTCGATGCGGTTGTGTTTTCGCCGGATGGGCGGCCATTGGCGAATCTGAGTCTGAAGGCGCTCGTGGCGTCGAGCAGTCATGACGGGCACGGGCTACGTAAAGTGGTGCTGCGCAATCAGTCGTCGTACAAGGCGCACTACAATGTCGACTACCTGGCGGGTTCATTTGGTTTGTCGGTTGCCGAGAGTGGGGAGTTGGTGGCCGATCGCGGCACGCCCTATCAGGAGTACCGTAAGCTGGTCGTTCGCGGCGTGCATCACTTTCTGGGGCTGGGCCGCCTTTCTGCGCGCGATCTGTGGCTCGCGGTGGATCTCATTGAAGACGACGATGTGTCGGTGCGGATTTTCGATGATGCTTTAGCTCAGACGTTCATCGATCTGCTCAACACGCGCGAACCCGATGCGGAGCCGAGCGTGCTGCACTTGCAGTCGCTCTCCGCGATGGCGGGCGTGCGCGGCGAAGTTTCGCGCTATTTGATTTTGATCAACGACAGCTACGTGGACGTGGACGAGCGGGGTTACGTGTTTGTCGAAGACTGCGCTCACTGGCTT
>DAISHW010000241.1:0-2163 GCA_036822295.1 Bdellovibrionales bacterium
GACCTGGTCAACGGTGACGTGCGCGACAAGAAGCTGATGAAATCGCTGCTCGCCAAGGCCGACATCATGATTCCACTCGCCGCGTTGGTGGGCGCCCCCCTTTGCAAAAAAGATCCCTATGCCGCCGAGAGCGTCAACCTTCAGGCCCCGCTCACGATGCTGAAAAACGTTTCGAAGGGCCAATGCATTCTGATGCCGACCACGAACTCGGCTTACGGCAAAGGCGATGCGAACGGCTATTGCGACGAGACTTCGAAACTCAACCCCGTTTCGCTTTACGCGGAACACAAAGTCGAAGTCGAAAAAGCGCTCATGGAGCGCTAGAACTCGGTGAGCTTCCGCTTGGCGACGGTGTTCGGGATCAGCCCGCGCATGCGGCTGGATCTGCTGGTCAACGACTTCACCTACCGCGCGCATAACGACCGCTTCATCGTTTTGTTCGAAAGCCACTTCCGGCGCAACTACGTGCACGTGCGCGACGTCGTTTCCGCGTTCATGACGGGGATCGAAAAGTTCCCTTCGATGAAAGGTCAGATCTACAACGTGGGTCTGAGTGAAGCCAATATTTCCAAGATGGGTCTGTGCCTGAAGATCAAGGAACATGTGCCGCAGTTCACGATCATGGAAGCGCCGATCGGCCAAGATCCCGACCAGCGCGACTACGTCGTTTCGAACGCCAAACTCGAAAAGCTCGGTTGGAAACCCCAGCATGGACTCGACGCCGGCATCCGCGAGCTGCTCAAGGGCTACCAAATGATTCGCAACACGATCTACTCGAACGTTTAAAGGACTGAGAATGGTCATTTGTCAGACGCCATTTCGAGTTTCGTTTTTCGGAGGGGGCACCGACTGCCCCGCATGGTTCGAGCAGCACGGGGGATCCGTGCTCTCGACCGCCATCAATAAGTACGGATACATCTCCGTGCGCTACTTGCCGCCGTTCTTCGAGTTCAAACACCGGATCGTCTATTCCCGCATTGAACTCGTGAACTCGACCGATGAGATCCAACACCCGGCGGTGCGCGCCGTTTTCAAACACCTGAACGTCGAAGAGGGCATCGAGATGCACTACGACGGCGATATCCCCGCCAAGTCAGGTATCGGCTCGAGCTCGAGCTTCACGGTGGGTCTACTGAACGCGCTCTACGCCCTGCGCGGCCAGATCAAATCGAAGCAATTCCTGGCTGAGGAAGCGATTCAGATCGAACAAAGGATCATTGGCGAGACGGTAGGCTCGCAAGACCAGGTGGCCGCGGCGTACGGCGGCTTCAATCGCATCAATTTCCTGCCGAACGGCAAGTTTGAAGTGCGTCCCATGATCATGCCGGCCCTTCGCCAGGAACAAATGCGCGGCAGCCTGATGCTGTTCTTCACGGGCTTTTCACGCGTGGCTGAAACCATCGCCAAATCCAAAATCGAAAACTTCGCGCAGAAACAGCGGCAACTCTTCCGCATGAAAGCGATGGTCGATGACGCTCAGGAAATTCTGTATTCCTCGGGCGACCCGGTGGCCGATATGGGAGCGTTACTGGACGAAGCGTGGCAGCTCAAGCGCGGATTATCGAGTAAAGTGTCGACCGATGCCATCGATGAAGTTTACCGGGCCGGCATGAGCGCGGGCGCCACCGGCGGCAAACTGCTCGGCGCGGGCGGCGGCGGATTCATTCTGTTCATGGTGCCTCCCGAGAAGCAATCGGCTGTCCGTATGGTTTTGCGCGCGCTGATCGAGGTGCCGATCGACTTCGATCACACGGGCTCCCAGATCATCTTGTTCAACCCCAACATGACTTACCTGGACCGTCGCAAAACGAAGAGGACCGCCTAATGAAACTCTCGGTCATCTACTCGTTTTACAACGAAGAAGAGAATCTTCCGGAACTGATCCGCCGCACGCGTTTGGCCATGCGGAACATCGGACTGGACAACCGCGGGTACGAAATCGTTTTCGTGAACGACGTGTCTAAGGACCGCTCGGTGGAAATCATCACCGAACACATGGAACAAGGCAAGGACATCAAGCTCGTCAACACCACCCGCACCTTCGGCAACGCCGCGTGCATTCTGGCGGGCTTCGCCTTTTCGACCGGCGAACATATCGCGTTTCTGGACGCCGATCTGCAAGACCCGCCCGAAGTCGTTGGTGAACTGATCGGGCGCTGGAAG
>DAISHW010000241.1:2173-4554 GCA_036822295.1 Bdellovibrionales bacterium
GCGTGTTTACAAGGTCGCGCGCGACGAGGGTTACGATATCGTGCACGCCAAGCGCACCAAACGTCATGGCGAGCACCCGATCAAACTCTTGATCACCAAACTCGGTTACGCGATTTTGGGATCGAGCATGAGCGTGCCGCTTGAGTCGAACGTCGGTGATTTCAAATTGATCTCGCGACGGGTGGCCGACGCGGTTTTGAAGCTCAATGAGCCGCTGCCGTTCATGCGCGGCATGATCTCGTACGTGGGTTTCAAATCGAAAACGCTCGAGTATGAGCGCGAGGCGCGCTTCGCCGGCGAAACCCACTTCCCGGTTTACGGCTGGCGCGTGATCTCGAACTTCTTGAACAACGCGCTCATCAGCTATTCCGATCTGCCGATCTACGCGATTTTGGTGGCGAGCGGCTTGGGCATGCTCTTCGCGCTGCTGCTCGCGGTCTACGCGATCTACGTGAAGGTCATCGGGCTCGACGTCCCGGGCACGACCGGCATTCTGCTGGTGGTGGCGGGATTCTCGTCGATCATTCTGTTTGGAATGGGCATTTTGGGTTTGTATTTGGCCAGCATCAAGCGCGCGGTGATGCGTCGTCCGACTTACTTGATTGAGAGCACGCGTGGGTACGATCAACCTCAAAGGTAAAAAGATTTTGGTGACCGGCGGCCACGGTCTGGTGGGCTCGGCGCTTCTTAAGACGCTGCCGGCCGACGTCGTGGCTCCGCGCCGCGCGGAATGCGATTTTATAGATGCGAGCGCTACCGACTTGCTCTTCTCGCGAGTGAAACCCGACTACGTTTTCCATCTCGCCGCCAAAGTCGGAGGCATCAAAGCCAACATGGCCGACCCGGTCGGCTTTTACGAGGTCAATAACCGCATCACGATGAACGTTTTCGCGGCGGCCCACAAGGCCGGCGTAAAGAAGGTCGCGCAACTCTCGAGCTCTTGCATCTATCCGCGCGCATGCGCACAGCCGATCCGCGAAGAGCATCTGCTGAGCGGTCCGCTCGAACCCACCAACGAGAACTACGCGCTCGCCAAGATCGGCGCCATGCGACTTGGTCATGCCTACCACATGCAGCTCGGCATGCATGTCGTCTGCCCGGTCGCGGCCGGCGTTTACGGCGCGGGTGATAGCTTTGATCTGGATAAATCGCACGTGATGAGCGCGCTGGTGCGCCGATTCATAGAGGCGCGCGACGCGAATGCGCCTTCGGTCACGCTTTGGGGCTCCGGCTCTCCCCGTCGTCAATTCATTCATGTCGACGACGTGGCCCGCGCGTTGGTTTATTTTATGGAAAACGTCGACACTCCCGAGCACGTCAACATCGGTCCCGATGACGACATCAGCATCCGCGAGCTCGCGGAACTGATCGCCACGCTTGTCGGTTATAAAGGCCGCATCGACTGGGACCGGTCCAAACCCGACGGTATGCCGCGCAAATGGATGGCGGTGGATCGCTCGAAGGCGCTCGGCTTCTTGACAAATATTCCGTTACGGCAGGGAATATTGGATGTCATCGCCGACTTCGGAAGGTGGCGCGCCAACCAAGGATAGGGTTCATGCCGATCAATCTGCCGCTCATGCACGACAATATCATTCGCGAAGACCTGGACGGACTCATCGAGTTCCTGAAAGGCGATCCGATCCTGACTCAATCCAAAAATGTCGTCGCTTTCGAGGAAGAATGGTCCCGGTGGGTCGGCACCAAACGCTCGGTGTTCGTGAATTCCGGTTCGTCCGCGAACATCCTGACGATGGCGGCGCTTCGCTACCTGCGCGGCCCCGGTGAGATCATCGTCCCGCCCTTGACTTGGGTGAGCGACGTGACCAGCGTTTTGTACGCGGGCTTCAAGCCGGTCTTCGTCGATATCGATTTGCATCACTTAGGAATGTCGGACGAGTTGATTTTGAAGGCGATCACGCCGCAAACCAAAGCCGTTTTCATGACCCACGTGCTGGGCTTTAACGCGTTGACCGATCGGTTGCTGGCGGAGCTCGAGAAGCGCGGCATTTTGTTGATCGAGGACTGCTGCGAATCCCACGGCGCGACTCACGATGGCCGGCGCACGGGTTCGCTCGGCTTCGCCTCGAACTTCTCGTTTTACTACGCGCACCACATGTCGACGATCGAGGGCGGCATGGTCTCGACCGACGACGAGGAGTTCTACCAGGTGATCCGCATGCTGCGCGGCCACGGGATGTTGCGCGAATCGACGGATGAGGGCGTGAAGACCCGCGTGAAGGGCAAATATCCTGACTTGAATCCCGACTTTATCTTTACGCATCCGGGCTACAACATGCGCTCGACCGAAGTGAACGCGGTGATCGGCCGCATTCAGTTGAAGCGTTTGGATGCGAACAACAAACGCCGCCAAGAGAACT
>DAISHW010000242.1:0-4548 GCA_036822295.1 Bdellovibrionales bacterium
GTGCGTTCGCGATCCCATTGATCGACGTACGAGAAGCGCTCGGTGCGGCCTTCTTTGCAACGCAGGATTTTAACCGTCGTCTTCGCGTAGTAGCGGCCGTCAACGCAAGTGCGGAGTTCCGAGATTTGACCGTCGCCGCGGGGAGCGGTTTTGGTAAACCATGCTTGCTGGCCTTCTTTGCAACGAACGCCTTTGGTCGTTTTCTTGGGGTAGTAGCGGCCGTCCACGCAGGTGCGCAGAACGCGGACTTGGCCGTGGCCGTGCGGACGGGCTTCGGTGAACCATGTTTGCTGACCGTCTTTGCACTGAGCGGCGCTGGCCGAGTTCATCGAGAAACCGACAACCGCGGCGGCGAGAACGAGTAGAGCTTTCATTTGATCCCTCCTAAGGATTTGTGATGGATCATTTTTACGCGCGGACGGACGTTCGGTTCAATTTCCGAAAAAAACGGGACGCTTATGGCAATCCATAATGTTGATTGAACCGTTTAACGACGGGCGAGCGAGAACAGCTTCGCTTTCACCGTGGCGACGTCTTCTTGGGTGGTGAAGCGCCCGAGTCCCAAACGCAAGGTCGACCGCGCGAGCTGATCGCTCAGCCCCATGGCCTTGAGCACGTGACTTGGTTTTGGGTTTGACGAATTGCAAGCCGAGCCCGCGCTGTAGGCCAGGCCGGCGATGCCGAGCGCCATGTCGTCGGGCGTGACGTCCGAAAAAGAGAAACTGACGTTGTTGCAAAGGCGCCCCGCGCGCGGACCGTTCAAACGCGCGCCGGGAATGTTTTCCTCAACGGCCTTGATGAGCTCATCGCGCCACGCCTGCAGGCGCTCGCATTCCTCGCGCAGTTCTTGCGCGGAAAACGAACACGCTTCGCCGAAACCGACGATGCCGGGAACGTTCAATGTCCCGGGGCGCAGCCTGCGCTCCTGCTCGCCGCCGTAAAGCAGCGGTTTCAATTCGAATTCGCGGTTGACCGGACGAATCGCCAAAGCGCCGACGCCCTTCGGGCCGTAGATTTTATGGCCCGACAGTGAAATCATATCGACATTCAGCTCTTTCAGGTTGAACGGGAATTTGCACGCGCTTTGCGCGGCATCGGTATGAAACACGATGCGCTTCTCTTTGCAGAGCTCGCCGATCTCGCGCACCGGTTGCAGGGTGCCGACTTCGTTATTGGCCATCATGATCGAGATCAACAGCGTGCTTGGACGAATCGCCGCGCGCAGCTCGTCCATACGGATGCGGCCGTCTTCGTCAACGCCAAGGACGGTGACTTCGGCGCCCAGGTCTTGCGCGGCCTCTATCACCTCCAAAACGGCCTTGTGTTCCGTGGCTTGCGTGATCAAATGCGGTTTTTCCGGGCAGTAGTTTTTGACCAGCCCCAAAATCGCCATGTTGTTGGACTCGGTCGCGCCTGAAGTCCAAAGCACGTCGGTCGCGCGACAACCCAAAAGGCCCGCGACCTGTTCACGCGCTTTTTTCACCGCGCTCTGCGCTTGCCAGCCGTAGGCGTGCGACGCCGACGAGGCGTTGCCGAACATCTCTTCAAGATACGGACGCATCGCCGCGGCGACTCGCGGATCGATCGGGGTCGTGGCGTTATGGTCCATATAGATGGGCATGGCGATCGGCTTTGGCGTCATATGGGAACTAAATTTAGAAACTCCCCCGGAATGGAGCTATCACTTTCGCACGGCATTATGGAACAATGTGCGAATGGCGTTTGAGTTCGAATCGCGCTTTCACGCGCGCGTCCGGAAAATCGAATGGAAGACGGTGCGGGTCAAGGGTTGTTCAAGTCCCGTGGAAGCGCCGTCGACTTGGTCCGAAACGGCCGTTGAAATCGCCGCCACCAAATATTTCCGCCGCGGCGAAACCAGCGTGAAGCAACTGGTCGCCCGCGTGACCTCGGCCATCCGCCACGCGGCCGAATGGCAAGGTTATCTGGATTCGAAAAACGCCCAGGTCTTCGAAGAGGAAATGCGCGCGATTTTGCTCTTGCAAATCGCTTCGTTCAATTCTCCGGTGTATTTCAACGTCGGCATGTTTCCCACCCATGGGGTGACAGGCGCGGCCGAAAATTACTATTTCGATCCCCAGATCGGGCGCGCGGCGGCGACCGCATCGGCCTTTGTCCGCCCGCAGGCCTCGGCGTGCTTCATTCAAGACGTCCAGGACAATCTGATCGGCATCTTCGATCTGCTCAAAAACGAAGCCAAGCTTTTCAAATACGGCTCGGGCACCGGCACCAATTTTTCGCGTCTGCGGGCCAAGGGGGAACGTCTTCAGGACGGCGGCGCTTCGACCGGCTTGATCTCATATCTGGATATTTTTGACAAAGCCGCGCACGCGATCAAGTCGGGCGGCACGAACCGCCGCGCGGCCAAGATGGTCGTGCTGGACGCCGATAACCCCGAAATTTTCGAATCCGTGCGATGGAAGATGCTTGAAGAGCGCAAGGCCCGCGTGCTCCTGGCCAACGGCTACAGCGGCGGCATGGATGGCGAAGCCTTTTCAACCGTATCGGGACAAAATTCGAACAACTCGGTGCGCGTGAGCGCGGAATTCATGCGCTCCGTGGAACAAGACGGCCCTTGGCTGCTAAAAGGCCGCAAGGACCAGAGCGTTTCGCGCGAAGTGCGCGGCATAGAACTGTGGCGCGAGATCTCGCGCGCCGCATGGGAATGCGCCGATCCGGGGCTGCATTACCAAGAGCATATCGCGCGCGCGCACATCTGCCCGAAGTCCGGAGAGATCCGCGCCAGCAATCCGTGCAGCGAGTTCATGTTCCTGGACGACACCGCGTGCAATTTGGCGTCGCTGAACCTGGCCGCGTTCATGAACGACGCGTCCGACGGAATCGATTGGGCCGACTTCAAACAATGCGTGCGCGTGATGCTGTTCGCGCAAGACGCGCTCATCGACTACGCCTCTTACCCGACGGCCGCGGTCGCCGAAAACAGTCATCACTTCCGTCCGCTGGGCCTTGGCTATGCGAACTTGGGAGGAATGCTGATGCGCATGGCGATTCCTTACGACTCCGATCCGGGTCGCCGGTGGACCGCGCGCATCACCGCGACGCTGCAGGCGTTGGCCCTCGAGACCTCGGCCGAAATGGCGGAGCATCTTGGCCCGTTCTCGAGTTGGAAAATGAACCGCGAAGCCGCGCTCGAAGTCTTGAACCGCCAGCGCGAAGCCGCGATGACGGTGGATCCGCGGCTGTTCGACCGCGCCCTTAAGCTCATTGAAAAACACGGGCTCAGGAACGCGCAGGTCACGCTGATCGCGCCCACCGGCACGATCGGTCTGTTGATGGATTGCGACACGCTCGGGATCGAGCCGGACTTCGCGCTTTCCAAACTAAAACAGTTGAGCGGCGGCGGAGAGCTGAAACTTCTTAACCGCTCGGTGCCGCGGGCCCTGGGCAAACTCGGCTACACCGACGGCGCCCGCGAGGAAATAATCCGGCACATCGCCGCGAACGGCACGGCCGCCGGCGCGCGAGTTCTGAAGCCCGAGCATCTGCCGATATTCGACACCGCCGTTCCTCCGCCGGGCTTTCCAGAGCGCCGCATTTCCGTGGCGGGCCACTTGGGCGCAATGGCGTCGGCCCAGCCATTCTTGAGCGGAGCGATTTCGAAAACGGTGAACCTGCCGGCCTCTGCCAGCGTCGAAGACGTCCAAAAAATTTATTTGGAAGGCTATCGCCTTGGCCTTAAATCGCTCGCCGTTTACCGCGACGGCAGCAAAGCACTGCAGCCGCTCTGCGCGGAATGCTGATCCACACGGAAATATTGCCCCCGCTGTAAGGGTAAATTTGGGACGATCCGGGGGTCTATATGATCCAGATCATCCGTGTGTTTTGGAACGCGTTTTGAAACCTGTTTCAACAAACGCGTGGGAAAAACCCGGCGCAAGGAAGGCCTAAATGACATTTCTATTCGAATTTTTACTGGTCGCGGTCACGGTTCAGGCGGCGCCTGAAAGCGTGGCGTCCGCATATAAAGAGGCCGCCAAACTCAACGACGCTTCATTTGTGACCGAGGTCGTGTTTGCCAAGAGCTCCTCGGAGCTTTCCGCCGACGGCAAGTCCGCGCTGCGTGATGTCCTGAAAGAGGCTCAGCATAAGGGCTCGATTGAAGAGGTGAAAATTCTTTCGTGGGCCGATCAAGAGTATCCGCGCGGCCGAACGGCGCTCGGCAATGATGCGCGCAAGCTCGCCGATGAGCGCGCGCTCGAAATCAAAGGTTACATCGAGGACAACTCCAAGGGCCTGGATTTCGACACTTACAATATGGCGGAGCGTCCCACCACGCTGCGCAATCTGCTGAAGTCCCAGAACAGCCAAGTGAAGCGCTCGCTCGAAGTCGCGGGATTGGCGCATCCGGACCAAACCAATATGCCGCCTAAGGCGGGCCGCGCGCTGGTGATGTTCATTCTGAAGTGAAGGGGACCGGTAAAGGGGATTTTATGAGGACGACTTGCAAAAGTGAAAAGGTAAAACCGGCCGCCCCCCGAGGCGAGGGCGAACCGGCCGATTTGAATCGTC
>DAISHW010000243.1:0-4545 GCA_036822295.1 Bdellovibrionales bacterium
CGCGAGCGCGGACGCTCCGGCGCAGGTGATCGTTCCCGCCGCCGTCAGCGAATGGGCGGATGCGGAGCGGGGACTGAACGCCTTAAGGGAATTTTTAAGTCGCAACCCGGAGATCGAAGCCACGATCGTGGGCGGTTGGGGTGACCTGCCCCCTTCGCTGCGGCGTGAAGGATGGGGCCGGTTGAACGGCGTCGCGGATCGCGTGCACATGGTCGAGCCTTTATCTTGGGCGCGCATGCAAGAAGAGTTGCTGAAGATACGCGCCCTGTGGATGGACCCCATCGCTCCCGATGCCTGGCGCGCGCTCTTAGCCTCTTCGCTCGGCGGAACGGGCGAGGGCACGGCCAACTTCATTTCTAGGCTTTACGGCGCGACCACCGGCGCGTAATCTTTCTGCGATGCCATTGAACATCTGCTTAGTGTCGCGACGCTTTCCCCTCCTGAACATGTCGGGCGAGGTCGGCTTTCTTTGGCCGATCGCGCACGGGTTGGTGAAGCTCGGCCACTCGGTGACGGTCTTGACGTGGCGCCATCGCGAGCGTCTGGAGTTCGTCGAACGCGACGGAGTGAAGGCGCATTTCTTAGGCGAGATGCCGGCCGCCGGGACTCGCACGTTCGGCGAGTTGGTGCTCAAGAAGTTTCAGGAGCTGCACAAGAAGACGCCGTTTCATCTGGTGCATTCTTTGGACGCCTCGGGGCTTGAAGTGGGGCTGCAACGCCGCGACCTGGGCGTGGCCGTGGTTTACGACGTCGATGCCACACATATCGCGCAGGTTTATTCGATCTTAGGCCTCTCGCAGGAGACTTTGGGGTCTTTACTGAAGACCAGCTTCAACGTCGCGCGCACTTATTTGAAAACCTATTACGGCCATGACCGCCGGCTGCTGAAGACCGCCGACGCGGTGTTCGTGCACTCGCCGATCCAGCGCGCGATGCTCGAGCGCTATTACATGTATCCGGACCGGCGCATGTTCATGGTGCCCTTCGGGATCGAGCTCGAGGATCTGTCCCCCCGCGAAAAGTCGAATGAATTGATGAAAAAACTGGGGCTTCCCGACAACGCGCAAGTCGTGGTGACGGTCACCGACATGACCGAGCTCGGCGAGATGGTGAACCTGCTCTGGGCGTTCGAGCGCGTGGCGGTCAAGAAATCCACCGCGCGTTTGATCGTGGTGGGCACGGGCCCCCTCAAAAAAGACATTGAGTTCGAAATGCTGAAACTCGCTTTGGGCAGCCGCGTGGTTTTCGCGGGCGAAGTTCCGCCCACCCAACTCAGCGAATACGTGGCGCTCGCCGACGTGTTCGTGAACTTGAGCGCCCGTTCGAGCGGCATCGAACAGAGCCTGCTCGAAGCCATGGCGCAGAAAAAAGTCATTATCGGCAGCGAGGTCAGCCCGCTGGCCAGCGTGGTCGAAGACGGTGTCGACGGTTTTCTGATCCGCCCGGCCGATAGCTTCACTTTATCGGAGCTGCTGCTGCAGATTTTCTCAGGAACAGCCGGGACAACCAAAATGGGTGAACAGGCGCGCGCCAAGGTTTTGAACCTTTTCGACTCCGAAAAGATGCTGAATCAGATCCTGAGCGCCTATACGGAAGCCCGCGGGCGGTTTGTCACGGCGCACAGACCCTTTTTTTCGCTGGCAAGGGTCGTAGGACCTCAATAGAATATAACTAATTTCAATAACTTGAGGCCTACATGACGAAAGCTGATCTCATCAACCTTATCGCGGAAAAATCGAACATCACTCGGGTCAAGGCCGAGACGGTCGTGAATACGATTTTCGATTCCATGGTGGAAGCCTTGATGCGCAACGACCGCATCGAGATCCGCGGTTTCGGCTCGTTCGTGAATCGCGATTACGGAGCTTACAAAGGCCGCAACCCCCGCACCGGCGAAGTGATCGAGGTGTCCGAGAAGAAACTGCCGTTCTTCAAAGTCGGCAAAGAGCTCAAAGAAGATATCAATAAAGGCTCGAAATAGTTTTCGAGCGGAACAGGTTCTCTGTCGGGAAAAGTCTAAGCTCCCGAATGTCCTTCACGTCGTTCAACGCCATGTAGAGTCTTTCGACGCCAAGTGCGATGCCCGCGGTGGGCGGCAGGCCCTTTTCCAGCGCTTCGATCATTTCCGAATCCTGCGCAAGGGGCGTGGTTTGCAGTCTGGCGCGTTCTTTCTGTTCGTTTTCCCAACGCCGCTTTTGTTCTTCGGGATCGGTGACCTCGAAGAACGCGTTGGCGATCTCTAAACCGCGCCAATAGAACTCGAAGCGATCGGCCCAGCCGTTTGCGTCGAGTTTGGCGAGCGCCGCGAGCTCGGGCGGGAACTTTCTGACGATGCACGCGCCCATGTTGACGAGTCTTGGTTCGATCTTTTCGATCATCACGCGGTGGAACAGGTCCGTGAAGCTGTCCGTGTCGCCGCGGTCGAGCGAGAGTCGTCCGGCGAGCTCCCAAAGCTGTTGCCTGGTCGTTTCAGGCGTCAGTTGGAACTTCAGAATGTCTTGAAAGAGCGTCGCGAAATCGGTGACTTCGAGTTTCGGTCCATCAAGTGAGTTTAGGAGCTTCCGCAGGTCCGCGATGACCAGATCGAGATCGGCGAAACCGCGGTACCATTCGAGCATCGTGAACTCATTGTCGTGGTGCTCACTGAATTCGCCGCGGCGGAAGCAGCTTTTCACTTCGAAGATGTCGCTCCAACCTTGGGCAAGGGCTTTCTTCAGGTGAATCTCGGGACTGGTCGGCAAATAGACGGTGCGCGACTTCTGTCCGCGCGTGACCGTGGTCGCGAACGGCTCAAGGCTCGGCTCCAGGCCGGGACAAGGGACGAGCGTGGGAGTCACGATCTCGCTCAGGCCTTCGGCGCTGAAGAACGCGCGGACCTTGTGCACGAAGCGCGGAAATTCGCGCGCATGCAGCGAAGACGGCAAACGCTCCCCGTTGGGTTTGGCGACTGCGCGGCATTCGCGCGCGCGAAAAGGCTTCCCGACGATCTCAAACAAGACCAAGGCGCCCGTTTCGGCGTCCGTTTCACCCTTGATCTCGATCGCCCCGATGGCGTCGCGAAGGTAGAGCCGGCCGCCCGCGCGGATCAACTCGCCCCCCAGCCAATACGGCGGCTCGGGTTGGAAGTGGCGATAACGAGCGAGTGAAAAGACCTTCATGACGCAATTCGCTAGCACGGGTCCGGCAGAGAAGTCAAAATGCCCGCCGCCCATTGACATTCCCAGAGGGAAAATCGGACATTGTGGCAACCCACCGAAAGGAAATCCCATGACCACGCAAGTGAATTGGCAAAAAGTTCGCGCCGAGCTCACCCGTCTCGCGAACGTCGACACCTTGAAGGCGGAAGTGACTCGCATCGGAACCGAGCTCCGCAACTTCGATTACCAAAAAGTTTTGAGCCCCGCCGCGCAAGATAAGATGAAGGCGTTCGAGAAGCGCTACTCGACCTTGATGCGCACCATCCACCAAGCGCAACGTCAGATGGATCGCGAGTTCAACCGTCTGCTTCGCCAAGTGAACGTGCAACGCAAAGACGTGAACAAAACCGTGACCGCGCAGCGCGCGAAACTCGAGAAAGTGTCGGCGGATTTCCGCAAGCGCTTCTCGAAGTCGACCAAGACCGCGAAGCGCAAATCGCGCACGGTGACTCGCAAACGCAAAGCTTAGGAGAGATTCCGGTGAAACTCGATTCGGGCAACAGCTTCGTTCCTCGTCATATCGGTCCGCGGCCTGAACAGGCCAAAGAGATGTTGAAGGTCTTGGGTCTCAAGTCCTTCGAGGATCTTTTGGATCAGGCGTTGCCCCGGTCGATCCGCTTGAAAGCGCCGCTCGATCTTCCGGAAGGATTGAGCGAGCAAAAGCTGCTCGAAACCGCTTGGGCTTTGGCTTCCAGGAACCAGGCGCATCGCTCGTTCATCGGTCAAGGGTACTACGATTGCGTCACCCCGCCCGTGATTTTACGCAACATCTTGGAGAATCCGGGCTGGTACACGGCGTACACGCCTTACCAGGCCGAAATTTCCCAAGGCCGTATGGAGGCCCTGCTCAACTATCAAACCATGGTGATTGAGCTCACCGGCCTGCCGATCGCGAACGCCTCGCTCCTTGACGAGGGCACGGCGGCGGCCGAAGCCATGCACCTGGCGCTCGCTTCACGCAAAAATAAAAATGCGCAGAAGATATTCGTGAGCCGCGACGTGTTCGCGCAGACTTTGGAGGTCGTGCGCACGCGCGCCCTGCCCCTGGGCGTGGAAGTGGTCGTCGGAGACGAGGATTCCGCGGCTTTGGATGAGGAGTACTTCGCGGCGCTCGTGCAGTATCCCAACGCGCGCGGCGAAGTGAAGGATTTATCCCCGTTCTTGAACGGCTGTTCGTCCGCGAAGGTGATGAGCATCGTGGCGGCGGACTTGCTGGCTCTGTGCCTGGTGAAATCGCCCGGTGAAATGGGCGCCGACTGCGTCGTCGGTACCAGCCAGCGTTTTGGCGTGCCGTTCGGTTACGGCGGCCCCCATGCCGCTTACTTCTCGACGCGCGAGGAATATAAGC
>DAISHW010000244.1:0-4527 GCA_036822295.1 Bdellovibrionales bacterium
GAAACCACATTCACGGTGCGCAATTTCGTGAACTTGGTGCTGTTTTTCCTGAAATCGATTTTCACCAACGATCCGCGCCGGGCGTTCCCGTTCTCGCGCATCGTTAAAGTCCTGCTCGAGAGCGCGATCTTTCCCGACTTGAGCGAATCGGCCCGTCGCGTGCTGCAAGACGAGCGCGTGCACACGGTTTGCTTTGGCCATAGCCACGTCTATCAATACCGCCAGTTCGCCGAGAATCGCGAGTATTTCAACACGGGCACGTGGACCGATCTGACGTCGCTGGATATCGCCTCGCTCGGCAAAATCACCAAGCTCATCTACGTCGTCTTCGAATATCCCGAGAACGAGGGCCGCCCTCGTGGCCGCCTGAAAGAGTGGCACGGGTATCACAGGATCGAAGAGGACGTGGCGATCGCCTAATCGCCTGATGCGCGCCTTGCCCGCGTACCGATTCATCAGGCGATGAATCATACTTAAGCCTAGGAACATAAATAGGACCGGGTGCTCCGCAGTAGGGTTGTCTCTCGGCCATCGCTCGGCCATACTGATCTAAGATCATGGCGAACAACGGCAACGACGATCAAGACTCGAGTCTTTCAGACAAAACCAGCGTGCTCCAGAGCGACACGTTCAAGCTTCGTCTGGCGCAAGCGGGCCAAGCTCCGCCGTCGCTCGTGCTGCTCGTGGGACCGGCGAACTCCGTGGGCCGCCAGTGGCCGATCGAAGACACCGATCGCATCATCGGCCGCGCGCCGTCCGCGCATATCTTCGTCGACGACAAAAGCGTCAGCAAGTTTCACTCCAAACTCGTGATGGCCGGCGGTGACGTTTCGGTGATCGACCTCGAGTCGACCAACAAGACCGTGGTCAACGGCCGTCAAATTCAATCGCTCGTGCCGCATAAGCTTCAGAACAACGATCAAATCAAGGTCGGCAATATCATCTTCAAGTTCTTAGAGCGCGGCAGTATCGAAACCGTGGCCTCGGCGCAAACCTTCGATCGCGGCCAAACGGACGCGCTCACGGGCATCGCCAATCGCGGGGCGCTCCAGGCCAAGGCCCCCGAACTGTTCAAGCGCTCGGAACTCTTGGGCATCACCTTTACGGCACTGCTTTTCGACATCGATCGTTTCAAAGGCATCAACGATACGTACGGCCATCCCGCCGGCGATTACGTATTGAAAGAGATCTCGAAAGTCGTGCGCGACAAACTGATTCGCGGTAACGACTTCTTCGCGCGGGCCGGAGGCGAGGAATTCGCGCTCCTGTTGCTCGGCAGCCCCCCGAAGCAAGCCGAAGAGATCGGCGAGCGTATCCGGGCCACCATCGAAGCCCATGAGTTTGAGACCGAGGGCAAGAAGATCAACGTCACCATCTCGATCGGCATCGCCTTCAAAGCTTCCAGCGACGAGGGGTGGGAGACTATATATGAGCGCGCGGACAAGGCGCTCTACCATTCCAAGAACAGCGGCCGCAACCGCGTTTCGGTCGCGGGCTAAACGCTTTCGCACCACCCGAACGACACCGGTATCCTTTCGCCACCTGAATATTCTTCCCGGCTAGGCTCAAATTCGTCGCCGCGGCAAACACCGCTGGTCCGTCGCTTGCTCTAGTGATGCCTCGAGGGCGGCGTCGGAAAAGACAGCCTCGGCATGACGGTTAACTTCTGAAATTCCACACGATTCGGCAACGAAGCGCATCTCCTCAAAAAATCTTTTAACCGACTGGGCGGAAGTCCTGGTCCAACGGGGGGAGTCCATGAAATCGGACTTTGAGCTCATACAGGAAGTGAAGAGCGGCAACAAACAGGCGTTCAATATGTTGATGCACCGACATGAAAAATTCCTGATGAAATCGATCGTGCGCATGACGCGCGATCTGGACACGGCCGAAGACGTCGTGCAGGAAGCGTTCATCAAATCGTACAAGCGCCTGCACCTTTTCGAGGGGCGGTCGAGTTTCCGCAGCTGGCTCTACCAGATCGCGCTGAACACCGCCCGCAATCGCTTCCGCAAGTACGCGCGCGAGTCGGTCGGCGTCGAGAACATGGACTTGGCGGTCGGCGAGGAGTGTGAAAGCCGTATGATCGCGTTGGACGTGCGCGGTATCTTGCAAGCCGAGATCGCCAAATTGCCCGAGCGCCAACGCCAGGCGCTGAGCTTGCGTATTTTCGACGATCTGAGTTTCAAAGAGATCGCCGAGATCATGCAGTGCCCGTACGACACCGCGAAGGCGAACTACCGGCACGCGCTTTTGAAATTGAAAGAACGGTTGGAGGGGAACTCCATGCTCAAAACATGGAGTGGTCAACCGCGCTTTTCCCTGATGGAACTGGGTCTTAATCAAATGGAGGTCGACGGATAATGGAAGATTCGCGCAAAGAAACCGAATGGTGGTGGATCGATTTCTTGGAGAATGAACTCGAACCGGGTTTGGAAGCGGATTTGGAACTGCTCTTGGAACACTCCCAAGAGGATCGCGACAGTTTTGAAAGCATACGATTGTTGAAACAATGGGTGGGGGAAAGCGATCCGGTGGGCGATTGGCCGGTGGATGCCAGACTCGATCGCATCCGGCGAAAGGTCATGCAGGCCATTGATCACGAGATTCAGGAGCCTTTAGCGACGAACTCCTTGAGAACTTGATCGGGCTTCTCTGAATCCTTGAGAGTCTTCAGCCACTCCAAGGTCTTTTGAAAACTGCCGCCCAGGCGCTTGTGGAGTTTGACGAAGTCCTCCAAGCTGTCCTCGTAGTTGCGGTACGCCAGCAAGTAAGCGTTGTTGAGCTGACGCTTGCCGAATTCGTCGTAGTTGCCGGTTTTCAATTTCGGTCTCACGTCGGTCATGAATTCATTTTGCAGTTCTTTGAGCCGCGCGGCTTTGGCTTCGGGGGTGACCTGGCCGCGCCGGCTTTCGTACCATTTTTCCAGTTCTTTGAATTCCTCGGTGATGAACGCTGAAAATATATTCTGGTCGTGCGTCTCGTCTTCGGCGCGTTTTAAGTTTGGCGAATCTTGGCCTTCTTTTTCCAGGTAAAACAACTTCATGCCTTCGCGTCCCAGGAACGTGGCGAGTCGTTCGTTGAAGTCGACGCCGCCTTTGACGAACAGGGTGGTGTGGGTGGTTTCGTGGATGATCAGTTCAACCAGGTCGTGATCTTCGTACCTCAACATGCTTGATAAGACCGAGTCTTGAAACCAGCCCAGCGTCGAATAGGCCGTTACGCCGCGGACGTAGGTGTCGTACTTGTCGCGATCGAACCGCGCGGCTTCCTCGTCGGCGAGTTTGCGGCGGAAGTAGCCCTTGTACGGGACTTGGCCCACGAACGGGAAGCGCCACAGATAAGGTTTCAATTCGTAGATATGCGCGGCTTGCACGACATAGGTGACGTACGGTTCATCGAGCTGCACGAACGACGTGTAGTTGCGTGACGGTAGGAGCCGGAGTTTCTCTTCCGCGAAATGCTTCACTTCCTGAACGAGCCTGAGTTTGCGCTTTTGTTCGTCGTTGAGTTTCGGGGAGCGCAGGGCTTTGTCTATCGGTTCGCGCGATTGAACCAGCTTCGATTGATTGTACGCGCTGTGCAGGTAGTAGCTGATCTGGCAGCCCGAGCAGGTGAAGGCAATGGCGACGGCGCCGATCGCCTTTAGAAGATCCACGAAATCCCTGCGCGACCGGCGTAGTCGACGACCAGGGGATCTTCATCCATGGGAGAGGTCCACGCGTCGACGCCGAACTTGATGCTGAACTCCTTGGTCAGGCTGACCGAAACACCGAGACCCGCGCTCGGCACCATGCCGCTTTGCTCGGAAATCCGTTCGCGCGCGTCGTCGTTCACCTTGCGGAAACGCTCTTTGGTCAAATAGCCCGCGCCGACTTTGATGTAGGGACGAAACGGATCTTGGCGTCCCGCGAAGGACAAAACCAAATCTCCGGAGACCAAGCTGATCGAGTCTTCGATCAGCGTTTTCGGATCGGTCGCGCCGTTGCCTTTGCTGAGCTGCTTTGAGTAACCGGTCGTGTAGTTGATTTCGAACGCGCACATTTCCATGAAATAGTAGGACATCGAACCGGTGTAGGTCAGACTCTTGATGTAGTTGTTCTCGTCGTAACCGCTCGAGCGATAGTTGACCGAGGCGCCGACTTCGATGAATCCCGCGCGCGCGGTCGAAGTCCCTAAAAGGAGCAGAAACAAAGTAAGAATTCGCATCCTTAAAGTTTAGCAAAGAGTCGGGTGGGCTTGGGGCCAGTTCACATCTCGGCCGGTCCAAAGGACGGCGGGCGAAAGCGCAAGTGGAAGGCGTACTTCAAGCGAATGCGGCCGTCGGACTCGACCATGCCCTGGGGAGGATTTAAAAAGGGCGCCGCGCGCTTGAACGACTCTACGCTCGTCTGGTCCAATTCCCCGTCGCCGCTCGTGCCGTGGACGAGCGAGCCGGTGAACTCCCCCGTGCGCGAAAGCACGATCTCGACCACGGTTTGCCGGTTTTTGCGCGAGAGCGACTCGAGCTCTTGGCGGCTCAACCGG
>DAISHW010000245.1:0-3668 GCA_036822295.1 Bdellovibrionales bacterium
GGGCGCCTTCACCCATCGCGGCCGAGATCACCATCTGGCCGGGAGCCGCGATTTCAGGCTTGATCAGATTATCTTGGCTGCGCGGACCTTTGGACGAGAACGAAGTGATCGTGTCGATCAGCTCGGGCTCTTCCAAAATATCGGTGTTTTTGAATTGAACGCGGGTCGGGCCGACTTTCATCTCTTCGATCAGGCGAAGGCCGAGCGCTTGGCTGACCATGATCGCCGGAATTTCGACTTTGCCGTCGCCGCCCATCGCGAAGGGTTTGGCCGGTTCGTTATTGTAAACGACGGCCCCCACCGCGCCGCCCGCAAACGCGCGTTGCAGTTTTTCGGCGAACGAGACTTTACCGCGTGAGATCAGGGCGACTTTGCCGGCCAATTTGGCTTTTTGCCCGTCCGTCAGGTCCGCGTCGGCCAAGCCGATATCGACCAATTCGCCCTCGGTCGGGCCGATTTCGCTCAAAGCTTTCGAGATCGGACCTTCCACCGCTTTCGCGACCCAGTGCGGATTGTTCGGCGCGATGAATTTAACGGTCGGGAATCTCCAGTTGTGCTCGGATCCGTCGATCGACGCCGCGATCGAGATCGCTTCATCCGCCGTGCCCGGGGCGCCGACGATGTAATCGACCGGGCCGGAGTTGCCGGCCGAAGCGACCACCAAAGTCCCCGCGCCGGAAAGGGCGCGAACCGCCTGGTTATAAAGAATTTGCGGTTGGCCAAAACCGCCGCCGAGCGACAAATTGATCGCGTCGAGTTGGTCGTCGGGATTCAAATCGCCGTTCGGGTCGGCGGCGAATTCGAAACCGGCGATAACAACGGCGTCCATCGTCGAGCCGTTTTTACCGAAAACTTTCACGGCGTAAACGGTGGCGTCTTTCGCCACGCCGTCGAAGCCGTTCACGCCGTCGCCGATCCCGACGATCGTGCCGGCGACGTGAGTGCCGTGGCCGGCTTCATCCAAAGGATTGGCGTCGGGTTTCGGCAGGCGGTCCGGGGAGAACGGCGAAGCGGCGTTGAACGCGGTGCCCGCCAAATCCACGCCACCGACGACCTTGGCGTTCGGAAACGAAGCGGCCGGCAGATCGGGATTGATCGCTTTGTAGTCGGCGACCACGCCCGAGCCGCCCAACATTTTATGGGTGTAATCGATGCCGGTGTCGAGCACGCCGACGCGCATTCCGGCGCCGGTGAAACCCGCCCGGTACGCGTGCTCTGAACCGATGAAGTTCGAGGGGTTCACGGCGCCGAGCGCGCCGATGTTGGCGACGCGGGCGGCTTCTTGCGGCCGCGCCATCTGTTGCGCCATCGCGACCGATCGGACGCCCGCGAATTTCGCGATCGCCGGAATCGCGTTGGCCGGGGCGTAGACCGCCAAGGCGTTCAGCGTCAGGCGGTAACGGAAAATCACTTGCGCGTCGCTGGCGACGTTTTTGAGTTTCTGTTCGAAAGCCGTCTGTTCATTCAACACCAAGTCTTTCGCGGCTTGGGGAATTTCCCACTTGCCGTTCACTTTCGTGCCGACCTCGAGCAAAGGCGGCGCGTTCAACGTGATCACGTAGACGTCGGGCACCACATCGATCGGACGATTGCTGAATAAATTCTGCGTTGCTGTTTTCTCGTCGAGGCTGCTGACCGGTTTCGATTGCCCGGTGCAACCCGCGATCGCCGTGATCGCGACTAACGAAATGATGATACGATTGAACATTCCCCCTCCTTCAATTCCCCGCCGTGAACGTATGAAGTTCGCGCGTGGATGTAAAAGAGTTTGAACAAAGGAGGGGGGTAGGTACTATTTACAGGACCGTATGCGTTAACTCCGCTAAATCAGTACTTCACGCATTATGAGATGGATAAAATAAATTTTACGAGGGGGATATTATGCTTCGCTTCAGATATCTAATTGTCGCGTTCACTACCGCATCGCTCGGTTTCTGGGCAAACGCTCAGGATTTAAAAATCGAGGATATCGACAAATCACAATTCAAAAACCTGATCGGCGATTTTTCGGCCAACTCGCTGCACACCTCGGTCCAAGGCGCGGCGCCCCTTGGCGATATCTGGGGATTCGAGGTCGGACTTGTCGGCGGACTCACGCAAACGCCGGAACTCGATAAAATCGTGAAACAGGCCGAAGCGGGCGCCAGCGCCGATCAGATTTATCACGCCGAGCTTCTGGGCGTGCTGTCCGTGCCCTTCGCGTTGACGGGCGAGATCGGACTTATTCCGAAATTGGGCGGCGACGACTTCAAATTCAGCGCGATGTCGTTGGCTTTGAAGTTCACGCCGACGGAACTGTTCTTCGAATTGCCGGTCGATATCGCCGTGAAAGCCGCGCTCACCAAAGTCGAAGCCGAATTCCATCAAGAGGAGAACGGCAACCCCGTCGACTACGATTTCACAAACGACGTGACCCATATCGGCGTGTTCGTCAGCAAGAACTTCGTGGTGCTTGAACCCTATGCCGGCGTGGGGCTGGTGAACGCCAAGGGCGATTTGAGCTTTAGCGGCACGGCGCTGGTTTTCGATCCGACCTACACGGTGGGAACTTCGGCCTCTGAGAAGACTTCGAGCACGGCATTCATCTTGGGCACCGAAGCGAAGCTTTTGTTGTTGAAGCTGGGGCTCGAATACACCCACGTTTTCGACACGAGCCGCTTCACCGGCAAAATCTCGTTTTACTTCTGAGCGCGGCATGTCGTTCGTGACCTACAAGGAAAAGCTGAAAGCGGTTTCCAAACGCCTGGTCGAGGCGCAGAAACCCATCCGCATCCTGAACAGCATTCGCGTGCCCGAGGCGTGGCACGCGGAGTTGCGCGCGAACGGTTTCAAGGACCTGCCCAAAAATCCGAAAGCGCATTACGACGGGCTTTCATTGGGCTTCGATCCGGACGAAAAATACCTGGAGCTTAAAAAGATCAAGCTCGAGATCGCGCAGCAGCTCGGAGCCGAGGACGATTTGTCGCGGCACCTGCAACAAATCGCCGATCAGTACATGCTGGTGGTCGAGATGTTGCGCCATCGCGGCAAACCCGGCTTCTATCGCTTCGCGCGGGAATTGTACGGCAGTCCCAAGGATTGCTTCGCGGAAGACTTGAACACGATTTCGGAGATGTCGCATCTTTTGTACGGGATTTTGTCCGGCATGGGGCCGGCCCTTCCCAATGTCGAATATCCGGAAGACATCAGCGCCGCGCGCGCGGTCGATATCTTGAACGAGCGCTTCGGATCGTATTTCGCGGGTGACAAGGTTTTGGCCAAGCTGTCCGACGGGATCGTGGCCGATGCCGCGGCCGGAGGCGACAAAGTGAAGATCCGCGACGGGGCGATGTTCTCGACGCGCGACGTGGATCTCTATGAGGTGCACGAGGGCTGGGTGCACGTCGGCACGACGCTCAACGGGAGACGGCAACCCGCGGCCGAATTTTTGAGCATCGGGCCTCCGCGCTGCGCGAGCACGCAAGAGGGTTTGGCCGTGATCATGGAGATCTTCACGTTCCGCAGCTTCATTCAGCGCGCCAAGCAGATCAACGATCGCATCATTTGCATCGAAAAGGCCGAAGACGGCGCGAACCTGCTGGACGTGATCGAGTACTTGCGCACCGAAGGCTATGACGAGCGCGAGTGCCTGGCCAACGCGTTCCGGGTGTTCCGCGGTTCGACGTTGG
>DAISHW010000245.1:3678-4500 GCA_036822295.1 Bdellovibrionales bacterium
AAGGACATCAGCTACTGCAAGGGCTTCGTCGAAAACTACAATTTCCTGCGTTCGTGCATCCGCGTGTCGAAGCCCTATCTGATTCCGTTTATTTTCGCCGGCAAGCTGCACGTCGAGGACGTGGCGCTTTTGTACGCGAAGCACCGCGAAGGATTGATCGATGCGCCGCACTTTTTGCCGCCGCATTTCCGCGATTTGAACGGTTTGGCGGTGTGGATGAGCTTTTCGAGTTTCTTCAATCTCGTCGACCTGCAGAGCGTGCAGTCGCATTACAAGAAGATCTTTGACCGCTATCTGTAGCGATGTTCTAATCCCCGGCCATGAGAAACGTGAAACTCGCCATTCGTTTGCTGATCGGATTCGTGCTCTTGGGTCTGATCGTTTATTTCGTGGTCATCAACTGGTCGTTCGTGTTTTCGAAGCGCGTTTACGGCGAAATCGTGAACGTCGAGCGCGTCACCGATCCTTCGGCGATCTTGAGCGCGCGCACTTCGGAAGCGCAGATCCATTCGTATTCGATCTTGATTCAGGGTGAGGACGGGAAGCTCTACACCTCGAGCAGCGAAGACAGCCAGTGGCAGGTCGCAAAAAAGGGTTACTGCGCGGACGTTCGCCTTTACCGCTATCCGCCGTGGCACTTCGATCGCGCCAGCACGTTTTTCAATGCCCGTCTTTTAGAGCTGACGGTTTGTAAGGGGAAGTCTGCTCCACCGGCACCACCCGCAGGCGGCGGGGCCGAAGCATCGCCCTGAGACAGACCTCGCGCAACCAGAACAAGACCGGCATGAGTCCCATCCACGCCGCGCCGTGAACGGCGATGAC
>DAISHW010000246.1:0-4500 GCA_036822295.1 Bdellovibrionales bacterium
CGCCCGTTGGCTTCGTCGAAAGGAGCGGGACGGCCGAAGGTTACCGCGTGAAGGTGGACTTGATGGTGCGCGCTTTGGCGCGGGCCTCGAGCGGCGCGATCCTGGAGCGCGCGGGAATCGTGAAAATCGAAGTCTCGCGCTCCTTCACGGTCCCCGTGATCAATGCGATCACCAAAGCGCGCGACATCTTGCGCGAGGGCGAAATGATGAACGTGGTCGTTGATTACACCGACAAGGACGCCAGCGCCGGCGATCGCAACACTTGGGCGCGCATCGCCTTGAGCCCCGCGCCCGGCGTGAAGAACTTGTCGGGTTTACTCACGCTTTACAGCGTCGAAAACCGCGGCGGTACGAACTACCGCGCCACTTATGCGGTGGACGCGCGCGAAGCCGACCTGACGGATTCGATCGACCCGTATGGCGCCAACTTCACCGTCATCACTCGTTACGGCAAAGCCAGCATGGACCGTTCGGTAAACATGAACGTTTACATGTCGTTCGCCTCGCCGGTGACGACTTGGATCGATACGCTGCAACTCGTTGAGGAGCAACCGATGGTCCACAAGTTCGTGGTCAGCGATCCGCGTTTAGAGGCCCTTATGAGCATGACCACGCAAGGCCCGATGGGATCCGCGACGGTTTGCATGCCGACCAGCCGCGGAGTCCTGAACTGCACGTTCACGTGGACACCGCCGCTCGGAGCCACCGGCCCGCTGATCATCTATGGCGGTGTTTCCTCGCGTAACCGCGATTCGCGCGACACGTTCGTATCCAACAAGAACTTAATGTTCAATCTGTACGTACAGCCGAAAGGACCCTGATATGCGCTGGCAACGAGTCATCCCGAGTTTGTTATTCGTCATGTCTTGCGCGGCCGGCGCCGCGCCCGGTGAGCCGAACAAAGCGACCGAACCGGACTTCGATTCGCTCGGCGGCAACACGATCCTGCTGGAACGCGCGCGCGCTTTGGAACCCGACAAGAACGTGAGCGTCGTGCAAGAGCGGACGGTCAGCCGCCGCAACCGCGTCGAGATCGCGCCTGAGTTCGGCAACACCTTCGGCGGTCAGACCTATACGTCCACGAAAACTTTGGGCATCAACCTGAATTATCACATCCGCCCGTGGATCTCGGTCGGCGTGAAGTACAACAAAGCTTTCAAAGATTTGACCCCCGAAGGCGAGGCGCTGATCGATGAAGCGATCGCCGATTACAATCGCGATCCCGCCAATCCCGACAAGCCGTTTCCGGAACTCGATTACGTGAAGGACGAGACCCTGGGACTTCTCAACTGGTATCCGTTCTACGGAAAGCTCAAGTTCACCGAGCGCAACGTGGTGCACTTCGACCTTTACGCCGTGGCCGGCGCCGGTACGGTGCGCTTGAACTCCGGTTCGTCTTCGACTTGGACGGCCGGGGGCGGCATCGGCTTCTGGCTTGCGAAGCACCTGACCGCGCGGTTTGAAATGCGCTACCAAACTTACACCGCCCAATACTTCACGGGCGCGCGCGATCTGGATCTGACGATCGGATCCTTCCAAATGGGATGGCTGCTATGAACCGCTGGAAACTGGGAACCGCGGGCGTTTTGCTCCTGACTTTGGGGCAGTTGACGTTCGCGGACGATATGGAGTCCTTGTTCGACGAGGCCACGGTCAAAGGCAAGCCCGTCAAGAAAGCCGAAAAGCCCGCGCGCACCGCCAGCGCTCTTTACTACGTCGTGCAAGCGCAGCTTCCGAAGAATCCGCATCCCGATCAGAGTCTGTTCTTGAATCACATTGAAAACGGCGACTGGGAAAAGGCCTTGCTGCAATTCCCGGTGGCGTTTGAAGGCACGGCCTTCCAACGCTCCGAAAACGGACGCGCGCTTTTCGCACTGGCTCATTTCCATTCGGGCATGCCGATGGTGGGTTTAGAGACCCTATTCAAAACCGTCGATAATCCCCGCCAGATTCATCCGGAAATTCGTCGTCTCTGGCAAGAAGCCGCGCCGGCCGAGCATTTCGCTTGGGATCTGGCCGAAATCCGCTGGGCTCCGGGTTTTTCGGAAATATTCCCGCCCACCGCCGAGTTTAAAGTCATCACTCGCGACTTGAGCGCCAACAAGAACGTCACGACCTTGAAGAGCCTGTACGCGCGCTTGCCGTCGAACAGCATGGAACGGGCCCGCGCCGGTTGGCAGTTGGTCGTCGCCTATTCCACGACCGGACAGGTAGAGGACGCCGCGAAGACTTTGGCGCAGCTGATGAAGGCCGACAAAAAGGCCGTCAGCGAAGATCTGATGGAAATCACGGCGGCGCGCTTACTGTTCCAACGCGCGCATTACTCGGCCGCGATCAAATACTACGAGAAAGTCGGCCGCACTTCGGAATACTGGACGGACGCGCAAGAAGAAATGGCGTGGTCGTACATCCGTCGCGGTGAACCCGGTAACGCTTTGGCCATCAGCAAGTCGCTGGTGGTCCCCGGCATCGCCATCCAGGCCGGCGCGGAAGGCTACTTCGTGCACGCGCTCTCGCTCTTGAAGATCTGCGACTATCCATCGGTGATCCAGAGCCTGGGCGAATTCCCTAAGATTTACAAAGAGCGCACCGCCATGCTCTCGCGTTTGGCGGCCGCGAGCGAGAGCGCGCCGACGCAGAAGCTCATCGGGCTGTTGAAGAACGAACGCATCTCGCGCGCGCAGATCGGTAAAGAAGGTCAGAGCCTTCCCCGCCTGGTCGCGCGCGACGAACGCCTGTTCGAATACGCCCAAGCCCAGAAGCATTACGAGGACGAGTCGGAAGCCGCCGAAAAGGTCTACGCCAAATCGCTCGCGCAAACGGGCTTGCAAGGTCACTTCGATCGCCTGCGCAAGTCGGCGCTGACGCGCGCGCGCACCGCCCAGTCGGCATCGTTCGGCCGCGTGAAGCAACTCGCGCGTCAAGAAGTCGACGAGATCAAAGAGATCTTGCGCAAGCTTCACATCGTCGAAGCCGAGGTGATCCAACAAATCTCGGTGAGTGAGCGCGTGATCGCCAAGACGCGCGCGCCGGCGACCGAGAAAAAAGGCGTCACCGGCTCGAAGGCGGCCGATACGCTGACCTTCCCCGACGAGGGCGAAAACTGGTTCGATGAAGTCGGCCATTACAAAGTCGACGTGAAGAAAGCCTGTCACGCCACCGCGAAAGGAAAATCCTGATGATTTCCATGAATCGCATCTCTTTGTTGCTCCTGGCCGCGCTGATTGGTTTGGCCGGCTGTACGGAAAAAGCCGACAAGGTCTATCTGCCGCCTTACAAGCCCGACAAACCCATCGTGGACGACGATATCGATGCCGAGTATTTCGACCCCCGCGCCGATATCCTTTTCGTCATCGACGATTCGGTCAGCATGGACGATCACCAGAACAACCTGGTGCAGAACATCAACAAGTTCACCGAGGTCTTCCTGCAAAAGTCCGTACTCGACTACAACATCGGCGTGATCTCGACCGACAATGACGGCTCGAAGAATCCCTGTTGCGGCCGGCTTTACGGCGGGGTCACGACCGTGGTCAACAAGCGCACCCCGAACGCCGAGATCGTGCTCAAGCGCAACCTCTACATCGGCACCGGGGGCTCCGGTTACGAAAGGCCGTTCGACACCACGGTTCTGGCCTTCTCTCCGCAGCGCCTGGCCAACGAGAACCGCGACTTCTATCGTCCCGACGCTTCGCTGATCATCGTCTTTATCACGGATGCCGAAGATCAAAGCCGCGTTTACCCGACGGATTTATACACATCGCTGCTCACGATGAAGGGCGGCGACGACAAGAAGGTCATGGCTTACGGCGCGATCATTCCGACCACCGAGCGCAACTGCACGCGCGACGATCCGGGAGCCACTCCCCGCCGCATCGAGCAGTTCCTGGATATGGTCAGCAACAAGGGCAACAACGTTTTGAACCTTTGCGACCCCGGCTTCGGAGAGCGCTTAGCGGCCTTCGCGACCGAAATCGTCGAAAAGACCAGCTCGATGATTTACTTGTCGCGCGCCCCCCAACCCGACACCATCGTCGTGACCTACGGCGACGTGCCGCTCCCGAGCGATCCGAACGTGGGATGGACGTTCAGTCCGATCGACAACACGATCCGCTTAGGCGCGCAGATCGACTGGAAAGCGCAACCTGTCGGCAGCAAGATCAAGGTTTCGTACAAAGCGCTGACTTACGAAGATTAGTTTTAACGTTAAAATTCGAATATGAAGGCGGAACGCGGCGTAAAAGCCGCGTTTTCATTTCCGCGCGGATTGTCGAACAGCGCCCAAGTTTCCGGATGGGCCTCTTGCCAGTTGTAAAAGTCTTTAGGTTCGGCCGCGGCCTTGTACGTGCTGTAGGCCGTACCGGAAATCACTCCGATCGCGAAACCTACGGCGATGTTGCTCAACCGATCCTGCGGGCGACCATAAAAACTCAATGTCGAAAGTCCCAGCACCGCGCCCGCCAGACCCGCGAAGATGATGTTTTGGATATGGCGGCGGGG
>DAISHW010000247.1:0-1018 GCA_036822295.1 Bdellovibrionales bacterium
CCCGGTCTATCCGGTAGTGTTTTTCGACGCGCTGCGGGTCAAGATTCGCGATGAAGGCATGGTCAGGAACAAGGCCGTCTATGTCGCGCTGGCGCTCAATCCGGACGGCGAGAAGGAGGTTCTGGGCCTGTGGATCGAGCAGACCGAAGGCGCCCTCGTCCGGCTTGGCGAGAAGCTTGGTGATGGCGCTGTCGCTTTCTTTAACCGGCTTGATATCGAATTTTTGCGGGGGGATCGAATCGCTCTCTCCCCCGCCGGTCAGACGAATGCCGCTCAACGGGTCTTTTTGCACGAACTGGCGATAGGGCCTGAAGATCTCTTCCTGAATTTCGAGCGAGAAGTAATTGAACAAATCGTTATGCAACTGCGAGATGACGTGCATCACCCTTAACAGCGCGCACGACCAGCGGTGCAGCGATTCCGGCGCCGTGTCGCGATGTGAGGCGTAAAGGAGCAGACTCGAGATATCGCCCAACGACTTCGGATCCGAGACCTCTTCCGGAATGCTTTCCGTTTCGTTCAGGAGCTGCGTGCGGATGTAAATCACCGCGCGCGAGTGAATGGCCCAGAGCTTTTCGCGATCGCTCTCGACGTCCATATCGTAGCCGTAGGTTTTAAGATATGAGTACGCTTCTTCTTTGGATTTGAGCGAAAGGCGCGGAGTCTCGATCACGGCCCGGCCGCCGATCAGCGACCAGAACACTTCAGGTTCGAATTGAAGATTGAGACTCATGGGAAAAGGCTAAGCCCCTCCCATAAGGTTTGTCACTAGTTACAGCGAAAGAATCCGCAGCGATTGACCGAGAATTGGCCCAAGCGCGTGGGTTGATCGCCGGTGCGCTCGGTCGAGTAGATCACCGTGCCGCTGAACTGTTGACCGTTCAGGCGACCTTCCAGGCGAATAATGCCGAACGAGTCTTCCCACTCCAAAAGGACGCGGCCATCGCTGTAGGATTGACCTTTGGCCGATTGCTGTCCCGGCTCGCGGGGACCTAAGTGAATCGGAATGATCGGACGA
>DAISHW010000247.1:1058-2551 GCA_036822295.1 Bdellovibrionales bacterium
GTGCCGTCTTCACGTTTCTGACACGCGTTGGAATCGTGAATCTCGATGCGGATTTCAGAGTCGCTCATGTCGAGCGCGCCCGCGCCCTTCGGAAGCGGGGCATCGCCCCAGAAGCGAATGCCCGTCGAAGCGCCCGGCGAACCGCTTACGGTGCCAAGCCCCTCGGCATTGTCTTCGTTTCCAAGCGACGGGGCCGTCAGATCGCTGACTTGCTGAATAAAATCTTGTTGAGATTGGCCGTTCGCGAGAGTGATCTCTCCCCAGTATTTGCCCGAGATCGAGTAGCCGCCGCAAAGATTGCTTGAGGTCGCGGGATCACCCGTGAAGTTCTTGTCCAGGGTTCCGCGCAGGTTACGGCCAAGGCTCGTCTTTTTGGTGGAACGTTTCTGTTGGCAGCCCACCGCCACGGTCATCACCATCAGAGCCATAAACAACATCGAAATTTTACGTGAAGACATAAGTCCTCCTCCCATTCACGTTGAGTGAATTACAAGCCGGGTGCCAGGCCGGACGCGCGTATTTTCGAATTGGCGCGCGCGGAACACGAGCGTGCCAATTCCCGTCCCGCAGCTGTCAGGGCCGTTGACGCCCGTCTCAAAATGAGACATCGTTTTCAGGTGCGGATGGCGTTGGTTTTGGGTCTGTTGTTTTCGTGCGCGGCGGGGGCGAGCTTTTCGGGCTCGTTTAGGTCTTCAACCGATTATTACCCTGAGCATCTGGGGGCGCAAACCGACGATCTGGTTCCTTATTTGGTACTGGATCTGAACGGCAAGCATCGCTTGCGCAAGAATCTGCGCTTTCAATGGCGCCTGTACGGTTTGGCGAATCTGGAATCGGAATCCGAGCCCGAACAATACTACGGCGATATCTCGGAAGGCTTCTTGGAATGGAAGCTTTCCGATTTGCGGTGGCGCCTGGGCGTCAACACCCTGAATTGGGGGATCGTCGATGTCTCAAGCCCCATGGACGTGGTGAACACGCCGGCATTCTTCCACCCGACGCGCATTCACAAGCAGGGCGCGCCGATGGTGGAGCTCGATTGGAAACCCGAGCGGTTGGGCGTGCACGGAATTTATATCCCCAAGCAGCGGCGCGCGGAATTGCCCAGTACGGATTCCCGCTGGTTGCCCCGGTCTTTTCTGACCAATCCGGGCAATGCCGAGGGCACGGTCGTTTTGCCGGACTTTATTGAGTATCGTTTTGGTGAACCCGAAACTTTGAGTAAGGCTCTCGACAACAACTGGGGCATTCGCCTGACTTCGAATTTGGGAAGTTTCGATTTTGCCTTGATGCATTTTGAGGGCGCCGCGCCCTCTCCCAAAGTGCGCCCCACGATCGTCGCCGACGCGGGCTCGACACCGACCGAGGTCGTCGCGCGCTCCTCGATCGATCTACAGGTCGTGTCTTACCGCGTGCGCACGTCCGGGTTCGGTTTCGCATGGGCCGGCGACAACTTGATCGTGCGGGTCGAGAGCGCTTACCAGCACACGATC
>DAISHW010000247.1:2561-4483 GCA_036822295.1 Bdellovibrionales bacterium
TGAAGATCCGCTGTTGCAGCCGTGGAGCTGGGGCAACGTTCTGGCGCTGGAAACGAATGTCGCATTCGGCGAGCACACCGCCACCGTGCTCGCGCAATATTATTACACCGAAAATCCGCAGGCACCCGACAATCAGATCTCGTCCTCGTATCGTTTGTTCGATCGCACCGGTTTGATCGGCGCGCGCGTGCCGTGGAGCGAGGAGCTCCTGATCACCGGCAGCGTCTTGTACGAGTCGCGCACTCAAGGCGTCTTCTGGATGCTCGGCTTTGAAAACAAACTGAGTGACGTGCTCCGCTGGGGCATCGCCTACCGCGACCTGTCCGCCAGCCGCGACGGTTTGCTTAAAACCTACGACAAAAACGATCACGCCGTCCTGGATCTGACCTACTTCTTCTGATTCCCGGACACGAGTTGGGCCGGGCACGCGTCTAGCCCGGCGCTCGCACTGGCCCGGCGGCTTGCAATAGAATCAAGTGCCGAGGGGTCACGCACCGGAGCACCTCGGAGTTTTGGCAAATAGTTCTTTGGCAAAACGTCTAGAGCTGCATTTTATGTGGGGCAGTTGCCAAAGAACTATTTGGCAATTTCCAGAGCTTGGAGAATTTTTCGAGTTTGCGGGATGTCTTCCCTCGCGGCTCAAAGTTTAGGCAGAAGCAAGGCTTGCCAAAGAATTCTTTGGCAAGCGCTCAAAATAAACGAGGGTAGAAGGCGTTTTGGCAAATCATGATTTGCCAAAACTCCGAGGCACTCAAGAGACAGGAGTGAATATGACACCACTAAAAGAAAAAGAAATCGAAAACGCCTATTGGTCGTGGCTGGCGAGATTCGATTGGATGCCCGGTCACGACGAACATGTCGCGAGTTATAAAAACGCGGTGCCGTCGCCGCCCGGAATTCTTAGACGCACGCGTTGGTCCCTGATGCTCTCACAAAGGGCGATCGCGGAAAAATTAAAGATGTCCCATCAGCTGTACGCGCATCTGGAACGCGCGGATCGAGGCGAAAACTTGACGGTCGCACGTATGCGTGAAATCGCCGAAGCTTTGGACTGTGATTTTATCTATATGATCAAACCGAAAAAGGCGCCGCGCTTCTCAAGATTGATCTGGAATACTTTACTTCCAGACGCGCTGAAGATTTGCGAACGGCGAAGGGGGGAAGATCATCGGCGCCCCCTGGTGCTTTCAGGGGTCGCGCTCGAACTGGTCAACTCCGCCGCCCAGAGGCGAAGGTATGGGTGGATTAGTGGGCGAACTCCAAGGGCACGCGGAAGCTTTGCTTCCAGGATTGCGCACCTTTGATGCCGAGGCTTAGGCCCTCGCCGACTTGCCAGCTCGGGATTTCTAACGAGAACGGGTTGTCGTTCAGGTAGTCGGCGACGCGTGAGCCGAGCAGGCCGCTCGAGATGCGTTGGTTGATGCGGCGGAGCAAGCTGTACTCGCTGCGAAACTTGGTCTTGATATCCAGGCGCGGGATCGCCAACGACAACGTCATCTTGTGATTCTGAACGCGGGTGACCAGATCGCCGTTCGCATTGGCGCGGAAATCCGCGTACGGAACGTAGGCCTTGGAGCCGGGCGCCCACTGCTGCACGAGAACGGGAGCTTGCAGACTGTAGTGCAAGCCGGCCGACGACATGCGACCGTTGGTCAGGACCGGCGCGCGCTCGGTGCGCAGGTCGAAGAAGAATTCCGCGTTGCGCGCGAACTTCATCAGGTCGGGCCACACGAAAAATTGGATGAAGCGGTTTTGCATGAGTCTCGTGAAAGCTTCGACCTTGAACGAAGACAAGCGGTAGCCGAGTTCGCCGTTTTCATATAGAAACCCCACCACGCCTTGCAGAGTGTCTTTCGGTAAAACGAATCCGCTTTCGGTCGCGGCGCTCAGATCGGCGACGTCGAAGGTGCGCTCCATGACTT
>DAISHW010000248.1:0-4447 GCA_036822295.1 Bdellovibrionales bacterium
CAGAATGGGCCCGCCCGCCGCCAAATTGTACGCGGTTGAACCCGTCGGCGTCGCGATGATCAGACCGTCGGCCTTGATCGTGGTGATCGGCAGTTTATCGACCGTCATGGCGATGTGAAGCAGGTGACTCTGCGATCCGCGTTCGATCACCAGATCGTTGAGCGCCGCGTACTCCGCGCGCACCTTGTTGGCGGCCCGCACCTGCACGCGCAACATCGAACGCATTTTGATTTCCAGGCTGCCCGCCAAAGCCAATTCCACCATCGGAAAAAGATCTTGCGCGCGCGTGACGGTCAGAAAGCCCAAGCCCCCCATGTTCACGCCGAGCACCGGCACGCGTTCACCGCCCAGCATGCGCACAGCTTGCAGGTAAGTCCCGTCGCCGCCCAAAACGACGACGAGCTGCAAGTCCGATGGCTTGCGGATTCGCACCGCGCCCCGGATTTTCTGGTCCGCCAAAGAGAACACGCGGATCTTGCGTTCACGCAGCCATTGGGTCAGCTCCAAAGCCATATGCGCGGCTTGGGGGGTACCGCGCCGATAAACGACCGCGACGTTCTTGACCCTGGTTTTGTACAGATTCACGCTTCTGCCGTTCACAGCAGACCGTCCCGGCGCAGCAAAGCTTCGGGATCGGGCGCGCGGCCGCGGAACTTTTCATAAAGGCGCATGGGATGATCGCTGCCGCCCTTGGACAAAATGAACTCCTCGAACGCTTCGGCGGTCGGGCGATCGAAGATGCCTTTTTCCTGGAACATCTCGAACGCATCGGCATCGAGCGCCTCGGCCCATTTGTAACTGTAGTAGCCCGAAGCGTAGCCGCCGCCGAAGATATGGCCGAACGATGACGATATATTCGAACCTTCGACGCGCGGGAGCACTTGGGTGGCCGCGGTGGCTTTCTTTTCGAACGACGCCACCGTTTCGCCGGGGCCCGGAGGATTCGAGTACCACGCCAGATCGAGCTCGGCGAAATTCAATTGGCGCAAAGAATTGTAGCCGGCCAAGAATTTCTGCGAGCGCTTGAGTTTCTCGATCAAATCCATCGGGATCGTTTCGCCCGTTTTGTAGTGCTTGGCGAAGAGCTTGAGCGACTCTTCTTGCTCGGCCCAATTCTCCAAGATCTGCGAGGGCAGCTCGACGAAATCCAAGTACACGTTCGTGCCCGCCAGCGAGCGGTGCTCGACTTGGCTGAGCAATCCGTGCAGGGCGTGACCGAATTCATGGAAGAGCGTCGAGACCTCGTCGAACGTCAACAAAGAGGGTTGCTCCGACGTGGGCTTGGTGAAGTTGCAAACGATCGCCACATGCGGGCGGATCGTGGCGCCTCTGAAGTGGCCTTGCTCGTAGTAATTGGTCATCCATGCGCCTTGTCCCTTGCTCGCACGCGGGAAGAAGTCGGCGTAGAACAGGCCGATGAATTCTTTTTCGGGCGTGTCTTTGTAAACTTCGAAGACCCGCACGTCGGGATGATAGACCGGGTACTCGTTCGACAATTCAAAGCGCAGCGCGAACAGGCGGCGCGCGTGCTCGAAGACGCCGTTCAAGACGTTTTCGAGTTTGAAATAGGGGCGCAGCTGCTCTTCGTCAAAGCTGTACTTCTTCTCTTGCAAGCGCTCGGCGTAGTAAGCGAAATCCCACGGTTGGATCTGCTTAGGCCCGCCCATTTCCGTGGCCAGCGCCTGCACCTCGGCGACCCCGCGCTCGGCCGCGGGCTTCGAGGCGCGCAATAGCTTGTCCAAGAAGGTCTTCACCTTTTCGGGCGACTCAGCCATGCGCAGTTCGAGCGCGTAGTGCGCGTACGACTTCGCGCCGAGAAGTTTCGCTTTCTCGTCCATCAGGCGCACGATCTCGAGCACGATGTCTTGGTTGTCGAAGCCGTCGCCGAAGGAGCGCGAGGTGTAGGCGCGCCACATCTTCTCGCGCAGCTCGCGCTTTTGCGAGAAACGCATGAACGGCTGGAAGAACGGCATGTGCAGGGTGAAAAGCCAGCGCTCGTCGTGACCGGCTTCTTTGGCGGCCTCGCGCGCGATGGTTTTCAAGGTCGGCGGCAAACCGGCCAAGTCTTCCTCGCGCTCGATCCACATCTGGAACTGATTGGTGGCTTTGAGCGTGTTCTCGCGAAACTTCGGTTGCAACATCGATAGGCGCTCGTCGATGGCCCGCAGCCGGTCTTTCTGCGTTTGGTTCAAGGCGGCACCGCTGCGCTGGAAGTCGCGATACATCTTTTCGACCAAATGCAGTTGCTCGGCGTTCAGGCCGGCGCTCGTGCGGGTGTCGTGGACCTCTTCGACTTTTTTAAAGATCTCGGCGTCGAGCAAGATGTCATTGGCGAACGACGCCACCTTCGGACCCATGACGGTCGATAGCGCCTGCAGCGCCTCGCTCGCGTCGGCCATGAGCAGGTTGTTGTAAATCAGGAAGATCAATTCCATCTCTTCGGTCGATCGCTCCAGCCCGCGAATGGTGTTGTCGAACGAGGCGCGCAAGGCCTTCACGTCCTTTAAAACGCGACGGCCCAGATTTATCGAGTGGTCCAGAGCTTCGCTGAAGTGCTCGGGTTTGATCAGGTTGAAGGGGACGGCGGCATGTTTCAGTGGTGAGGGCTGCAGTAAAGGATTCATCGTTATTTCGTACCATAAACCCTCCACAACGCGACAAATCAAAAAGCAAAACCCCCGGACGTGTCCAGGGGTTTTTCCAGAAGTCTCAGACTTTCGCTGCGGACTTTAGTTCACAAGCAGAAGTTCACGTCGCCGTACCACTTGTTGCCTTGGTAACCCAAGGAAACGTTGGTGTTACATTGGCTGCCCGAGTAAGGCGGATACGCGTAGTAATACTCGTAACCGTAGTCTTGGTAGTACGTGCCTTGCGTGTACTGTTGGAGCAGATCGTAGCGTAAGCACAGGTACTGACCTTGGATGATGACCGGTACGTACGGAACGCCGTACTGCTGCAAGCCGTACTCACAGCCCGAGCCACCCTGCGGATATTGCGGGTACGGATAGCCGTTGCCCGGTTGCGGGTAGATCGTTTGACCAGGGGTGCAGTATTGCCATTGGCCGTACTGATTCTGGTATTGACCGTTGGACGGGCAAACTTGCGGGGTGCCGTTTCCGTTGGCGGTCGGCGTGCACGGATTGCCGTTTTGGTCCACGTAGGTGCCGTACTGATTCACGGTACAAGTCGTGGTGGCGGGAGTGGTCGCGGTCGTACCGCTGCTCCCATTTTTCTTCTTTCCGCAGGCTGTCAGTCCGGCCGCCAAGAAGGCAACCAAGGCGACTTTGGCCAGTACGTTGATCGATTTCATGGGGTCTCCCTCCCTAATTCGTTTACTTAAACCTTTGGACCATCAGGTCCTCAATAGGGGGTATTCCAAGGTTCGTGCCATGCCGTGTAAAAAATATAAGAGGTTTTGAGGCGCTATAAGTGCCACAAATGCGCCTCATTTCCGGGGTTGGGCTGCTTTGCGCGTGGGCGTGTGCCTTCAGGGATCTGTAAAATATCATTAAAATCAATAACTTATATGATTAATGTCAATGGGCCTGACGGAAATGCCGCGTTTGGGCCTAGGTCTAGACTGCCTATATATAAGGATGAGGGCGGTTGAACCCCTTAAGCCCTCTATGCATTCTTATTCCATGGGGGGTCCATATGTTGCGACCGTTATGGCTTTTAAGCGTTTTGATGATCTTCGGGTTTTCGGCCGGTGCGGCGACCCCCTATAAACGCACGCTTGCGGTGAAAAAGAATGAGTATATGCGTGATGGCGTGTTCACGGGCGGGGTGGCCGGCAAAGGCAGCTCGCTTTTGGGCGTGCGCCGCCAGTATTCCGCGAAACGCCAGATCGAACGCGTGGTTTTGGATATCGGCGATCACGAGGCCAAGGCCGGTAAACAAGGTTACTTCCAGGTGGCTTTGGATTCGTCCGCCAATCGTTTGGTGGTGGATTTTGCGCAACTGAAATCCTCGCGCATTTCGGAGCCGCAGCTGCGCCAGATGTTTAAACAAAGTCCATTTGTCAAAGACGTGGCCCTGACGATGGATCCCGAGGACCAAGCCGGCACCCTGGTCTTGGACCTGAAACGACCCGTCCGTCTCGAAGTCTTTCAAATGCGCGGCAAAGGCAAAGCTCCGCGCGTGGTGCTGGACATGATGCCCGCGGGTAAAGGTTGAGCTTGCTCTACGCGGCGCTTGCGCTTTTGTTGATCGGTACGAACGCGGAGGCCCGCGTTTTCAATTTCAAAGACACGTCTTTGGCCGCGTACGTGCGCGGAAACTTCGGCATGTCTTCGGTCGGCAAGGACGCGTTCAAGGATTCCAGCGGCGCGGGCACGAGCATCGACGGATCTTCCCGGTTCGCGTACGGCGGGGAGTTCGGCGCGATGTTGCCGTTCGGCCCGGGCTTCCCTCTGCGCCTGGGGGCCGAGATCATCCAACATCAGGG
>DAISHW010000249.1:0-4441 GCA_036822295.1 Bdellovibrionales bacterium
TTATTCGATCATGCGGGTGCTCAAACGCCGGTACACGGCCGCCGTGATCAGCGGAGAGACCACCCACCGGGCTCGCCAGATGACCGTGGCCCTGTTTCACCGGATGCTCGAAGAGACTTACATGCGGGTTCGCGGTCGCGCCTTGCCGCCAGTCGCGAGTTCCGCTTCCGTAAACGACGTCGATCAGGCGGCCTTCCGGGCGCTGCACGACGTGCTGCCGGGGCGCATACCGCTTAAGCGCTGGTTCCCGCTCTACATCAAGGTGACCGGCATCGATGCGCGCGAGTTCGAGCTCAGCGAAGAGGAGCTCGATCAAGAGATCCCGGGTTTCGACGGGGAGTACGCATCGGAGTACCGCCGCATTCTGGATCTGATGCGGATCGACCGCCGGTTCATCGAATCGCATAGCGACTTCAAACAAGCCGACATGCTCGATGAGCTCAAGCGCTACGGCTCCGGCGAGATCACGGCGGATCAGATTTCGTTTATCCCGTATATCGACGGGCTGTTCGCGAAGGCCTTATGCGCTACCGGCAATGAATGGATGCCGCAAGACCGGCCGTGCGCGCCCTGATTCGGACTTCTCGACCCTTTCGCCACGCATCGAGGAAGCTGAAGAAGGCGTCCGTTAGAAGAAGTAAAAAATACAGGCTTGTCGAGCGAAAAACGCGCACTGATTTCGGCGATTTACGAGTGTCGACAGCGACTCTCGAGTCTTATTAACCTGTTAAGATCCGGGCGCGGTCCTTGCTAATGGGGAATCGTGTTTGGTCATGCGAACATGTGGCAAGTCAAGAGGCCCCAGGCTCAAAGCACGGAGATGCGAGTGGGAAGCAAACAAGGAAACGACGGAAGTGGGTTGGTTCGACTGGTAGCAGTCACGTTGTCGTTGCTTCTTGTCTCGCCGGCCTGGGCCCTTGACTTCGACCACGAAATCTCGCGCCAGTCGGCGGATTCCGCGCAAATCGTCAGCACTCTGGGCCGCGGAAAAAGTTTTTCGTCCGCGAAGTCCTCATCGAAAGTCTCGGTCAAGCTCATTCAGAAAAAGAAGCTCCGCAAACGCCTTTAGATCTGTTAATTCTTGGCTATGACCCCGCTTAAACCCGATGAAATTCCCAAGATGCGAGAGGCCGGCCGTCTTGCCGCCCGCACCCTCGAAAATATCGCGCAGTACATTCGCGCCGGGATCACCACTGACGAAATCGACAAAATCATTCACGACTTCACGCTCTCGCACGGGGCGACTCCGGCGCCGCTCGGTTATCACGGCTACCCGAAATCGAGCTGCACCTCGATCAACGATTGCATCTGCCACGGTCTGCCCGGTGAAACGAAATTGCGAGACGGCGATGTGATCAACGTCGACATCACCTGCATCAAAGACGGATTTTACGGCGACACTTCGCGCACGTTTTTCGTGGGCGAGGTCAGCGAGCAGGCGCGCGACATCACCGACGTCGCGGAGAAAGCCATGTGGAAGGGCATCGAAGAGGTCAGGCCTTTCGCCACCACCGGCGACATCGGTTTTGCCATCAACAAGCTGGTCACCAAGCGCGGCTACCACGTGGTGCGCGAGATCGGCGGTCACGGGATCGGCAAGGTCTTCCATGACGATCCGTTCGTGCCCTCGTACGGTAAAAAGGGGCGGGGGCCCAAGCTTCTGCCATGGTGCTGCATCACCGTCGAGCCCATGATCCTGGTCAATGACGTGCCATTTGAGGAGTATGACATCCCGGGTTCCGAGATTAAGTACTATCTGACCGGCGATAAAACGGTTTCCTCGCAATTCGAGCACACCGTTTTGGTCACCGATACCGGTTACGAGATCATGACCTTGCCCTAGTCGGGCACTTCTGATTTACTCAAGCCCTCCTAAAAACACTCGAGGTTTGAATCCATGCGTGAGGTCACGAACATGAAGTCGAAGAATGCCAAAAATGCGCCCCCGATGAAGACGGCAAAAGCGAAGGTCGATTACAAGGTCTGCCGTGAGGCGATGGAGAATCCGAAAGTCTTCGCCGAGATGGCGCGCTGGGGGCGCGAAGAGATCAAGATCGCCGAAACCGAAATGCCCGGCCTGATGGCGCTTCGCAAAGAGTTCGGCAAAGCGAAGCCTTTGAAAGGCGCGCGCATCGCGGGTTGCCTGCACATGACCATTCAGACGGCGGTGTTGATCGAGACCCTGGTGGAACTCGGCGCGAAGATCCGCTGGTCCTCTTGCAATATTTTTTCGACTCAAGATCACGCGGCCGTCGCGATGGCCGCGGCCGGCATTCCCGTTTTCGCCTGGAAAGGCGAGACCGAAGCCGAAGCCGCCTGGTGCATCGAGCAGACGATCGAGGGCTGGGGGACTGACGGCTTCGATCTGATTTTGGACGACGGCGGCGACTTGACCAACATGATGCACGAGTCCCGCTACGCCAAGTACATGAAGAAGATCGTCGGCATCTCCGAGGAGACCACCACGGGCGTGCACAACCTGGAAAAGCTCTTGAAGGACGGAAAGCTCAAGGTCCCCGCGATCAACATCAACGATTCGGTGACCAAGTCGAAGTTCGACAACTTGTACGGTTGCCGCGAGTCGCTGGCCGACGGGATCAAGCGCGCCACCGACGTGATGCTCGCGGGCAAGGTCGTGGTCGTGGCCGGCTACGGCGATGTGGGCAAAGGCTGCGCGAGTTCGATGAAGTCCTATGGCGCGCGCGTTTTGGTGACCGAGATCGATCCGATCTGCGCGCTGCAGGCCGCGATGGAAGGTTACGAAGTCACGACGATGGAGGACGCGGTCGAGCGCGGCGATATCTTCGTCACCGCGACGGGCTGCTGCGACATCGTGACCGAAAAGCACTTCAAGAAAATGAAGTCGGGCGCCATCGTTTGCAACATCGGTCATTTCGATATCGAGATCGACATGGCCTGGCTGAACAAAAACACCAAAATGCGCGAAGTGAAACCGCAGGTGGATATCCACTCGTTCAAAGACGGTCGCGAGATCATCGTCTTGGCCAAAGGCCGTTTGGTGAATTTAGGCTGTGCGACCGGCCACCCGTCGTTCGTGATGTCGAACTCGTTCACCAATCAGGTGTTGGCGCAAATGGACCTGTGGACCCAGCGCGGGAAATACCAAGACGTCGCCGTCTACCGCCTGCCGAAAGAGCTCGACGAGAAGGTGGCGGCGTTGCATCTTGAAAAGATCGGCGTGAGGCTCACCAAACTGAGCGACAAGCAGTCGAAGTACCTGGGCATGGACCAATCCGGCCCCTTCAAGCCTGAGCACTACCGCTACTAAAAGTCGACCACGCGCGCGCGCCGTGCGTGGCCCCTTTGGCGCGGCTTCTGAGCATAAAAACACTTGTGCGGAATGTGCAGGTTGGTGCATTGTCGCGTGATGTTAGAAGCTGCAGTGGCGGCGTGACTTTGGAAAATTATTCAGGGAGCAAAGCGTGAAAGCATTGAGTTTGATCGTCGCGATGTTGATCGGCGGGGCCGCGGTGACCAGCGGAGCCGCAAACGCAGGATACCCACTTCGTCCGAGCGAGAGGATTCCGCTGGCGCCTGAAGGGTACCTTTGGAAAGTCGATCAGTTCATCGAGAATCCCGCGATGCAGTTGAGTTTTCCGGGCATCGCGCCTCGCTACAGCGGCGTGATGGGTCCCTACTTCATTTTGGAACTTGAGCAAGCCACCGTCGAACAGGCCGGCAATCGCCTGAACATCATGGAGGTCGGCGCGTACCTAGAGGGCAGCGACGACTTCTTTGAACGTGAGCTCGTCCTGGACAACGAAGGCTACAAAGTCGTGACGACCGACAAGCGTCCGATCAATCCACTGGTGACATTCACCGGAATGGGTTGCGGCGCGCAACTGACGCCGGAAGAACTCAAAGAGATCGAATCGACGCCGGACTTCTTCCCCGGCAAAATGAACTAGAAGCTGAATCCGAGCTGAACTTTCAAGCCCGCCAAGGCGGGGATTCGGCGCAAGACCTTCATGCCGCTATCGACGTCGCCGCGATCGTCGGGATCGCGGGTCTCGTTGATAAACTTGTTCTGCTCCTTGGTCACGGTCAGCGGAACGTGGACCACCAGCCAATCGGCGCCCCACACGAAACCTTTTTTGGTTTGCCAACGATTGCCGATTCCCGAGGACACGCCGATCGTGTTGAGCTTGAGCAAATCGACCTCTGGCACATTGGCGACCGTGGTCAGGTACTTCGAGCCGATATGGATTTCGAGCTCGTTGTAATAAAGGCCCGTGACGAAGTTAAATGAGTTGCGGCGCCCGTAGGAACGCCAGTTCAAGGCAAAGCGTTGCTCGGCCAATTCCCCGATGTCGACGCCGAAGTAGCCGAAACCCAGGCTTCCGCGCGTGTATTCAAATTCGTAGGTCGATGAGCCCGAGCGATTCCAGCCCACCGTCAGGCCGTAGCGGCTCATGGTCCA
>DAISHW010000250.1:0-4425 GCA_036822295.1 Bdellovibrionales bacterium
GCGAAAGCGGTACGGGCAAAGAGTTGGTGGCGCGCGCGATCCATGACCGCGGCCCCCGCCGCGACCATCAATTCGTGACCGTGAATTGTTCCGCGATTCCCTTCGAACTCCTGGAGAGCGAGCTCTTCGGCTACAAAAAGGGCGCGTTCACCGGCGCCAACGACGACCGCAAAGGCCTGTTCGAGGAATCCGAAGGCGGCACGCTGTTCTTGGACGAGATCGGCGATATGCCGTTGCTCCTGCAAGCCAAGATCCTGAGGGTGCTGCAAGAGAAAACCATTCGCCGCTTGGGCGACAATCACGATCGCGTGGTGGACGTGCGCATCGTCGCCGCGACTCACAAAGATTTGAAGACGGCGATTCAAAAACGCGAGTTTCGCGAGGATCTGTACTTCCGCCTCTGCGTGATCAAATTGCATATTCCGCCCTTACGCGAACGACGCGAGGACATTCCGCTGTTGGCCTCGTTCTTCCTGCGCAAATTCGCGTCGTTGAACGAGCGCACGATCTCGGGCTTCACGCGCGAAGCGATGACGATGCTCGTGAACGGCAACTGGAACGGCAACGTGCGCGAGCTTGAGAACACCATCGAACGCGCGGTGGCGCTGTGTTCGGCGCATTGGATCGACACCGAAGATTTGAACGTCGAGACCCAGACCGCGTCGCCCGCGAAGGTGGACCGCTTGTTTTCCCGCTATATGACCCTGAAAGAACTCGAACGCGAGTACATCCATCACGTACTGACCACGACCGGCGGCAAGAAAGAAGAAGTCGCGGCCATATTGGGCATTGACCGTAAAACACTTTACCGCAAGGAACGCGAATACCATTTAAACTCTTGAGGTTCTGAATGTTTCTGGACCGTAAAAAGTGGAAGGGCGTTTGGGCGCGCGTGAAGGCGTTCGACTATAGCGACCTCGGGTTTCTGTATTTGGCTTGTCTTTTCACGATCGCGCTCGTCTATTCCATTTTTCGCGCGAGCCAATATTACCTAAACGAGCAAGAGATGCGCGCGATCCAAACCGTGAAATACATCGGCCAGCAGCGCGAGCTGGTTTCCGAGCTCGAGCGCTTGGTGGCTTTCGCGCAAAACCGCACGGCTCCGCAATACCCGGTCACGGTGAAACTGCTCAATGACACGTACTTGGAACTGCAACGCAATCCCGCCGCGCGTGCCGAATCTTTGAATGCCCTGGTGGCCGCCTGCCGCAATCGTCCGTGCGAAGATATTTTTCAATCCAGCCTGTTCTCACTGGACGCGGTGGATTTGCGCGAGCGGCTGCGGGGCAACGGCTTGAGCTTGGCCTCGCACAATCAATTGCTGCAGCAGTTGTTTGAAATCGCCATTCGTTACCATCTGGCGCTCAAAGACATGGCCGCCCTGGCGTATCGGCAAATCGAGATGAAGAACGAGAACTCGATGACCTTCGAGGTCATCGCCTATTTCTCGCTGATCATGTTGCTCTTGGTGCAGGCCGTGTACGTGTTCCGTCCCGCGATCCGCAGGCTCAACGCTTCGTTGTCGATGCGCTCGGATTTCTTGAGCCGCATCAGCCACGAGATCCGCAATCCCATGAATTCCATCATCGGCATGGCCGATATTTTAAAAAGCACGAAGCTCAACTACGAGCAACAGCAGTACGTCGGCAATCTGATCCGCTCAGGCAACGCGCTCCTGGACATGCTCAGCAATCTGATCGACTCCGCCGCCATCGAGCGCGGACGCTTGACCTTGAAAGAGTCGTCTTTCGAGCTCTATCGTTCGGTCGATCGCTGTTTGAATCTGGTGGCCATCGCCGCCCACCACAAGAACGTCAATCTGTATTTGAACATGGACCCGCGCATCCCGAACCGCCTGATCGGCGACTCGGTCCGGCTCGAACAAGTGCTGGTGAATCTGCTGAGCAATGCCGTGAAATTCACCGAACAAGGCCACGTGAAGCTCGAGATCGACGCGCCTTTCGACGACGAAGACCGGATCGTCTTGCGCTTTTCGATCGCGGACACGGGGATCGGCATTCGCCCGGAACAGATTTACGAGATCTTCGAAAGCTTCGTGCAGGGCGACTCGTCCATCAAACGCAAATACGGCGGTTCGGGGCTCGGCTTGTCGATTTCAAGCGAATTGATCCGCATGATGGGCGGCGAGCTCAAAGTGACCAGCGAATACGGCCAGGGTTCCGAGTTTCACTTCGAAGTGACCTTGCGCAAGCAGCCCTGGCGCGAAACGGACGACCGAACGCCGCTCGCGGCGCTCGGCTCGAAAAATTTCATATTCCTGGTCTCACATGCGGAAGCGGCCGCTTATCGCGCCCTGCTTTCCCGCATCGGCGCCGGCTTCACGATCCTGCATTCCTCGCAAGAATTCCGCGCCCATTTGGCCGCGACGCCTTTGAACGGCGAAATTTTGATCGACGATTCGATCGGCATCATCTCTATGATCACCTGTCGCAATCTGGCGGAAGAAAATGGCGGCGGCGTCCGCGTGACGGCGCTGATTCGCTCGAATTTCACCAAAGAGAACATGGATCTCCTGAAGAAGAACGGCTTTCGCCATTACTTGATCAAGCCGCTCAAACCCTGGGAATTGCTCTCGGCGCCCGCCACCATGAAAACTGAGGGCCCGCCGATTCCACACGCCCCGCAAAACGACGCCGTGGCCCGCATTCGCCAGCGCGGCTTGCGCGTACTTTTAGTCGACGATTCAAATGACAATCTGTTTCTGCTCAAAGAATTGGTGAACCCCATGGCCTCAAGCGTGCACTTCGCCGAAAACGGCTTGGAGGCTCTCGAAAAAATGCGCGCCAATTCTTACGACGTCGTTTTCATGGATATCCAGATGCCCGTGATGGACGGCTACACCGCCATTCGGAAAATTCGCAGCGAAGAGCCGCGCAACGCCCGGCCGGTCCCGATCTACGCGGTCACCGCGCACGCGGGCTTGGTCGATGCGCAGAAATGCCGCGAAGCCGGCTTTACCGATCGCCTGGTCAAGCCGGTCGTTCGCAGCGACATCCAGCAGACCCTGCTCAACGCCTTCGCGACGGAGGCCGGCGAAAGCGCCCGGGACGGCGAAGACGGTTCGCCGTTACCCGCGCACTACATGCAAAAGCTCATGCCCGCGTTCTTGAGCACGCGAGCCGCCGATATCCAAGCCTTGGAACGGGCCATCGCGCGCGACGATTTCGAATCGGCCCGCAAACTCGGTCACAAGATCAAGGGCAGCTCGGCGAGCTACGGGTTCGGCATGGCCAGCGATCTGGCCCGCGATTTGGAAAACGCCGCTCGCTCACGCGACAAGAATCGTTGTCGCGATTTGACCGCGCGGCTCGACGATCTTTTCCAGAATGAAGCGCGACGGCTCGACATCTGATTCAAGGACTATTTTTCCAAACGCAGCTTTTGGATTTCGCCGTCGACGCTGGCCGGGGCCTTGGCTTTCGCCTTGGGTTTCGCTTCTTCGGGATCCTCGAAGGGCGCGAACTTGCGCTCGATGGTTTTCTTCACTCGGGTCAAAAGCTCGTCCAGCCCCGCGACGCCTTCAAGCTCCTCGAGCGAACGTTTGCTTTGCGTGTGATAGCGGCGGTTCAATTGCTCGCCCTGATTGGGGTAGCGGTAGGTCAGTTCGGATTTGAGTTTGTTGTACGCTTCGACGTCTTTATTGCGTTGTTTGGTCAGCTCGACCATTTCTTTGATGTATCCTTGCTTCAGCTCGATATCGCGAGTGGCCTCTTTCTTCCGAACCAGCTCCTGAAAGCGATGCTCGGCATCGGCGATGCGATTGGTGAGCGTGGTCAGCTTGCCGATTTTTTCGGTGAACTCTTTTTGTTCTTTAGGCGTGCCCTCGGCGGGTTTGGCGGCCTCACCGCCTCCGCCGCTCGCCAAGGCGAAGCTCGAGCAGAAAAACAGCAGCAGACTAAGTTTGGTGAACGGCATATTGCTCCCAAGTCACGCGCACGGGCAAATTGCGCAGGCGCGAGATCAGCATAAAAGCTTTGCTAGGCGTAACGTTGTCGATGGTCACCTGCCCGTGGCGCATGGACCGCAAGATCTGATCGATGTCCCATACGAACTTACGGTCGGTGAGCGCTTCGCGAAAAGCCATGCGCACATCGGACGTGTCGACTCCTTCGACCGTCACTTTGTAGCGGAGCGTGCCGTCGCGGCCTCCTGATATATCGGAGTTGCCGAAGCGCGCGACATCGGAGAGATCCGGCGAGCTCAACGACGAAGCCGATTGATAGGGCGGCGGCGCGGGATCGGCCGTCGCCTCGTCGCCGAAATCATATTCCAAAGCCCCCGGCGATTCCACCGGCGGTTCGATTCCCGCCTCGGCATCTTCGCGGGCGTTCAAGCTTTCAATGTCACTGTCCAGATTGATTTCGCGCGCGGGCTCTTCAAACTCGAACGCGCGAGTCTCTTCGT
>DAISHW010000251.1:0-4423 GCA_036822295.1 Bdellovibrionales bacterium
TTACCTTGCCCGGGCAAGGTAAGAAGAGCGACTTCAAAGGCGTCACGGCAAGCGAGCTTAAAAAAAACCCTGGGGCGTGTGGGTCGTCCCCAGGGCGGGCTTACAAAGGTCGCAGGGTGTGTGGGCGCCAGCGACCCGTGTTCTTAAGCATTATATAAAGTAGCGATTGGCAAGTTCCGCTCATCCCTTGGCGAACTCTCCGAATCGGAGAGCCGCCGAGAAGTTTTACGTGGATCAATCCGGTGGCTCGTCCGCACGAGCCGCCGCTTAACCGATGAGCTTCAGCGCCGCCATGCCGTTCTGGTTCGCTTGGGCGAGTACGCCCACCGAAGCCGACTGCAGGATCTGCGAAGAAGCCATCTCGGCCGATTCGAAGGCGATGTCGGCATCCGAGATGCGCGATTTCGCGGCAGAGAGGTTCTCGTTCTGGATGTCCAAGTTCGACGTGGTCATTTGCAACCGGCTTTGTACCGCACCGAAGTCGGCGCGCATTTGACCGATTTTCACCAACGCATCGTCCACCGCTTCCAGAGTCGAGCGGGCGTCCGACTTTTCACCAAGACCGACGCCGTCGATGCCGAGAGTGCCCGTCGTGGCGTCCGCCGAGATTTGGTAACGGATGACGTTTTCAGCCTCGTTCGAGAACGGACCGACATGGTATTCCATCTCTTCGCCCGAACCGTCGAGCAAAGCTTTGTTACCGAAGCGGGTCGACTTCGCGATACGGTCGGCTTCCGAGACCAACTGTTGAGCTTCCTGATCCAGGAACGTGCGCTCGACGTCCGACACCGTGTCGGATGCGGCTTGCACGCCCAATTCACGAAGACGAATCAAGATGTTCGAGATTTCGTTCAATCCGCCCTCGGACACTTGAATCAGCGACTGCGCGTTGAACGCGTTCGAACGCGCCATTTTGATACCCGAAACCTGACCGCGGATATTCTCCGAGATCGCCAGACCCGCGGCATCGTCAGAAGCGCGCACGATGCGCGATCCGGATGCGATGGCTTGTTGCGAGTGTTCCAAGCGAGCTTGTTGCTTGCTCAGGGTTCTTTGCGCCGCCACCGACGCAACGTTTGTGGAAATACGTAAGCCCATTGTAGCCTCCTGTTAACTTGGTCTAGTCCTTAAGACCGCTGTCCGACTCGCGCGCCCACAATCAGAACCATTCCGATCGACGACGTGAAGAACAGGACATCCCTGCCGGGGTTAGTTTGTAGTTTTCGTAGGAGGCCCCCAAAGGCGAAGGGGTGATTGACCCTTCACCTTTGGAGTTAGACTTTGATCACTCAACCGCTCATTCAGTGACTGCTGAAATGAACTGTTGGCTTTCGAAGAATTGCTCCAACGTGTTCAGGTAACTTCTCGGCCTTGGTCCAGGAACCTTTAGGCTTTGGTCTAGTCCAGTTTGTTGCGCGTCGCGTCTTGTGCGCGGATTAATTCGGCGATCAGCCGCGTAAATTATTTTTTATGGACTGGACCTTGGTCTGAGTAGAATCTTCGAATCACATACTTGATGCGACGCAGTAAAGACGTCGACTGCGGGTTTCGCTATCGTTGAGGACATTCATAAGGGGTAGGTATGCGCCTGGTGTTCGTTCTGATCGTGGGTTTGGTGGTGGGCTGCGCGAGTAACGAGAAGAAGGTCACGGCCCCTCCACCCGACGACCATCTCTGGCTGGAAGACGTCCAAGGTGAAAAGGCGATCACGTGGGTGAAAGAGCAGAACGCTCAGAGCTTGCGGGCGATCGAATCGCTCCCGACCTATAAGCGCAGCGAGAATGAGCTGCGCGCGATCGTGCTGTCGAAAGACCGCATCCCGTACGTCAAGAAGATGGGCAATTATCTTTATAACTTCTGGCAAGACGACAAGCATGTGCGCGGGATCTGGCGGCGCGTTTCGATCGATGGGTACCGGCGGGCCATGCCGCCCTGGGAAACGGTTCTCGATTTAGACAAACTCGCCAAACAAGAAAATGAGAATTGGACGATGGGAGGACAGAACTGCCTGCCGCCGGCGTTCACGCGCTGCCTGATCGAGATGTCGCGCGCGGGAAAAGACGCGGGCGTCGTGCGCGAATTCGATACGGCTCGCAAAGAGTTCGTCCGCGACGGTTTTCAATTGCCCGAAGCGAAGAGCCGCGTGGATTGGATGGACCAGAACAACATCTTCGTCGCCACCGACTTCGGGCCCGGCAGCTTAACGGCGTCCGGCTACCCGCGCATCGTCAAACATTGGAGGCGCGGACAACCCTTGAGCGCCGCTAAAACTTTGCTCGAAGGCAAAGTCTCAGACATCGCCGTCGGTGGCGGAACCTTTCACGGCGCGCAAGGCGTGAAGGCGGTCGTTTACCGCGCCCTCACGTTCTTCAGTGACGAGACGTTCGAGTATTCGCCCGACGGGCGCTTGAAGAAGATCGAGAAGCCCGACACCGCGTCGGTGGTGGCGTGGATGAACGGCCATTTCCTGGTGAGCCTGCGCGACGATTGGCAAGTGCGCGGCGAGACGTTCAAGAGCGGCGGCTTGATCGCCCTGCCTTTGATTGAAAACGGGACGCCCAAGACGGTTTTTCAACCGACGCCGGTGCAATCGCTGAACGGCTCGTTCTCACAAACCAAAGATGCGCTCTTTGTGGGTTACATGGATTCGATCGAAGAACGCCTGGCGCGCGTGCAACTCAAAGGCGACGCCTGGAGTTTCGAGAGCTTGAACTTCCCGCCGAAGGGCATGCTCGAGATCCAATCCGCCGATTCCTACGGCGACACGCTGATCGTCAACTACATGAACTATCTGACGCCGATGTCGGTGATGCGGGTGAAGGCGGGGATCGAAAAGTCCGTCGCGCAAATCAAGCCCGAAACTTTGAAGCAAGCGCCCGCCCGCTTCAACAGCGATCCGTTCATGGTCCAGCAACTCTGGGCGACATCGCGCGACGGCACCAAGATCCCCTATTACTTGCTGCGCGCGAAAGCCATGAAGTTCGACGGCGGCACTCCCACGATCATCTACGGCTACGGGGGCTTTCAAGTTTCGGAAACGCCTTACTACAGCGCCTCGATCGGCAAACTCTGGCTCGAAAAAGGCGGCGCGTACGTGGTCGCCAACATCCGCGGCGGCGGCGAGTTCGGTCCGCGCTGGCATCAAGCCGCGCAAAGAGAAAATCGCCAGAAGGCCTTCGACGATTTCATCGCGGTGGCCGAAGACGTGAAAGCGCGGGGGATTTCACGGCCCGAGAAAATGGGCATTCGCGGCGGATCGAACGGCGGCTTGCTCGTGGGCGCGACGTTCGTGCAACGTCCTGACTTGTACCGCGCGGTGCTTTGCGAGGTTCCGTTGCTCGATATGTATCGCTACAACCAGCTGCTCGCCGGCGCGAGTTGGGAGGAAGAGTACGGCAAGCCCGACGATCCGAAAGCCGGTCCCGCGATCGCGCGCTACTCGCCCTATCAAAACGTGAAGTCGGGGGTGAAATATCCCGAGGTGTTCTTCACGACCTCGACCGCCGACGACCGCGTGCACCCGGGGCACGCGCGCAAGATGGTCGCGCGCATGAAAGCGCAGGGACACAAGGTCGAATATTTCGAGAATATGGAAGGCGGACACAGCGCCGCGGCCAATCTGCTTCAGCGCGTGAAGATGTCGACCCTGCAGTACACGTTCCTGCAGGATCGTTTAATGGGTAAGAATTAAGACGCCAAGAGTTGCATCGCCCGGGCCGACGCCGAGTTGGCTTGCGCGATGACCGAAATTCCCGCCGATTGAAGGATCTGGGCCTGCGTGAGTTTTGAAACCTCTTCGGCCATGTCGACATCGACGATATGGCCGCGCGCCGCGGCCAAGTTCTCGGATTGCACCGCGAGCGCGTCGATCGCGTGTTGGAAACGGCTCTGCATCGCTCCGAACGTCGCGCGCACGCCCGAGATCTTAGAGATGGCTTCGTCCAGTTCCGCGAGCGTGTCGACCGCGGCGTCTTGGTCCGCGACCTCAAGGCCGCTGATCCCGGTGTCCGAGCCCGTCGTGTTCGCGTCGAGCCTGAAACGAATGACGTTTTCCTCTCCTTGATAGGCGCCGACTTGGAATTCGAATTCCTCGCCCGATCCGGTGAGCAATTGTTTGTTCCCGTAGCGCGTGGTCTTCGCGATCCGGTCAAACTCCTGCGAAAGCTGCTGGAATTCCGTGTCCAGATACTCGCGCTCGGTATCACCGATCGTGTCGCTGGCCGCGTAAACGGCAAGCTCCCTCATCCGCACCAATATGTTGTTCTGCTCGTTCAGCCCGCCCTCTGCCGTCTGCACCAAACTGGTCGCCGATTCCGCATTGAACTTCGCTTGTTTGGTGCCGCCGAGCTGCCCACGAAGCGATTCGGCGATCGCGAAACCGGCCGCATCGTCCCCGGCCCGCACCACGCGCGAGCCCGAAGCC
>DAISHW010000252.1:0-4421 GCA_036822295.1 Bdellovibrionales bacterium
GCCCTATGACCCTTTCCCCGCTGGTTCCGCCGCCGGGCTGATGTGCCCCGGCCCGCCCGGGAAGCAACAAAGCCAAAGCGAAAAACGCGCGCCAGATTTTTTTCATGCCTCTTTCGCGAGAGTCGGAGTACATTGATCGCAAGTGGTGAAAATCCGGCGTCATGCTCTAGCTATAACCTTTCTTATCGGCGCTGTCTGCCATTCATTTTCTGTTTACGCCGCGGAACCCGGCAACAAAGCGCCGCCGCCCGAAGCGGTCGTTCCGGAACAAGAGGGCTTCGAATGGAAAGTGTTGAAAGTCTGGTACGACTTCTCAAAAAGCATCGAAAAGACGGCTGAGAAAACCGATCTACTCCTGGCCGGCAAGAAGTACACCGACAAGGTCAACGACACGAGCATCTCGCTCAGCCAGCTCGTCGGTTTGGTCGAGGGCGGGCGGGAGCGCAGCTCCACCGACTTCGGAATCAACTTGCGCTTGCCGAACTTGGAAAAGCGCTGGCAGTTGCGTTTCACGAGTTACGACGAGGAAGAAGAAGCGCGTGACTTGCAGCAACGCCGGGTCCGCACGCGGGGTCGCGACCGCGATTACGGGGCGGGTCTGTTCTTCTTCCGCAAACTCGGCAACGTCAAAGTCACCTATCAGCCGCGTCTGGCGCTCAAGGACCCGCTGGAAGTCTCGCACAATTTGCGCTTTGAATCCGTCGCCGACCAAAAGCCGCTCCGGCTCGCGCCATCGCTGCGCCTTTTCGCGGAACCCGAAAAAGGCACGGGCGTCTTCGGCGCGATCGAATTCATCGCCGAGCTCAACAAGTTCACGTCGTTCTCGGTGCAAAACGAAGCCGAGTATCGCGAGCGCGGTAACTACTTTTTGAGTCAACACGGCGTCGGCATCGACTACGCGCTCACGGACGACAAGGGCGTCGGTTTCGCCACGATCGTCGGATTGAACAACCGACCGACCTATCACTTGGACATCTTGACGCTCGCGCCCGCCTATTCCCATGAAATCTATCTGAAGCGGCTCAAGTACTCGCTCACGCCCTACTTGGCGTTCGCCAAAGGCGATAACTTCAAAGGCAAAGCCGGTATCTCGTTGACCGTCGAATTGGTTTTCTAACAAGCTTAGAAGGTGCTGAGTTTACTCCTGATCTCCATGCTCGCGCTCGCCGAGGACGCGCCGGAAGTTCACCCGGTCGAAGCGAGTTTCAAGACCGTCGAAAAGTCGTGGCTGACCGTCGGACTGCTCGAGTTTCCCTATGTGCCGAACTTTCAACCGCGACTGGGAATCAAAGCTTCATACAAAGATTGCGGCGCGCGCGTTTCGCTGGGCGTGAATCTGCTCAGCGAATCCGAACACGCCCGGCGCGGCAAATCCACTCAAGACGGAATCGCGCTCAACACCTATTGGCGGCAACACGCCTTCGACATTTATCTGCAGCGCTTTGAAGGTTTTTACGTCAGCGATCCGTTCACGGAAACCAAACCGAGCAAGCCCGCGAGATTTCCGCAGCTTCCCGACACGCATGTGACCAACTGGGGCGTCAATTGGTACTACGCCACCCGTCCCGAGCGCTATTCTTTGAAAGCCGCGTTCGATCAATCCGAATTTCAGCTCAAAAGCGGCGGCAGCTGGATTTTCAACCCGTTCTTCAATCACCTCGAGGTTTACCTGGGCAGCGTTTTCATTCCCGGCTCGGATCCCGGCTCGATCACCGAGCTGCCGAATCTGGCTTCGGGCCGCTTCGATACGCTCGGGCTCGCCGCGGGCTACGGCTACACCTACATTCGCAAGGCGTACTTCGCGACCGCGCAAGGAGCGTTGGGGCCGGGCTTCCAGTATCAACGCATCCGCCGGTCCGACGCCAACGACTCCGAAGTGTCCACCGCGGCCCTTAAGATCAACATGAACCTGGCGACCGGCTGGAACTATCCCGGGCACGTGGCAGGCATGAAGGTCCTTGTCGACTCGCTTTATTCGCGTGTTCTGGACACGCAGATCACTTCCAGCTTGATCACGATTCAATTTTTTTACGGCACGCGCTTTTAGCTGGACCCTGGTCCGGTCACGCCTCTTCCCGATTGTTCCGATAAGCGGGATAGCCCCCTGAAGGAGCCCTGCTTGGCCGCGGAAGAACTTAAACTCTCGGATGACATCGACGGGGAATTGAATCCCCATGTGGTGATTCTGGCGAACGATTCCGTGCGTTTTCAAACCTTCAAAGCGCATTTGGAGAAGAATTCCTACCCCACCCAGATCCTGAATTCGGCCGAGGATCCGATGCTCCAATCCCCGCGCGCGGGCACCGTCGTGTTCGTGAGCTTCAATTTGAAAGCCGCAAACGCCATCGGCGTGACGAAACGGCTGGAACAACAACTCGGCTTGAATTGCGTCGTCTTCGCCGAAGCGGAAGGCGTCGACACCGCGGCCAAACTTTCCTCGGCCAAAATGACGCAGACTTTGCAGTTTCCCTACACCGAGAAGAACTTCACGATGGCCGTGCAAACGCTCGTCAAAAAGCGCAAAGCCCAGCACGAAAAGAATCTGCGCAAACAGAACTTCATGGAGCGCCAGAAGCAAAAAGGCGAGGCGCAAAACAACAGGATCGAAACCGGCGGCGTGTTCGTGCAAAAGAGCGCGCCGCAAATCGAAACCGGCGGCACGCGCGTCTTCGAAGGCGCCGCACCCACCGCGAGCGGCGCAATCCTCGAAAAGGGCGCCAAGTCCCGGCGCTTCTCGCAAATTCAACAACTCGATGGCGGCAAAGGATTCGTCGGCGTGCTCAAATCGGCCGCCAGCGGCGCCCGCCGCATGGTTCAAGGCGAAGCCGCGCAACGACACGTTCCCCCCGCCCTCGCGCGCGGCGAAGACGAATCGCGGAGCGAGACGCTTTTGGACCCTCCCGCGCCCGCTCTATCTCAAGTCGCCAGCGGCGACGCGATCGCTCACGAATCCGCGCCCGCCGAGACTCCCCAAGTCACTACCAGGGAACTTATTTCCCCCTCGACCGCCGACGCCGCTCAGGCGCTGGAATCGCGCGTGGCCACGCTCTGGGCGATTCTCACGATCTCGCTGATGGGAATCGCGATCTGCCTTTACTGCCTCTATGAAATGATTTGGGGCCATCGCTTTTAATCTTGCCCGGACAGGCGCTGTTTTGGGAATATGCCCCTATGAGCAAAGACAACAGGGTACCCGTTCAATCCACCTATCGCTACAACGTTCCGGCCGAGAAGATCTACGATACGCTTTTGGATCCCAAGAAAGCGCGTACGTTCATGTTCGCGACGATCGAGGGTAAGATGATCAAAGCCGAAATCGACCCGAAAGTCGGCGGCGAATTCGTGTTCATCGATCGCCGCGAGTCCGGCGACGCGCCCCACTACGGCAAGTACCTGGAGCTCTCGCGGCCGAACCGCGTGGTGTTCGAATTCGCCGTGCAGAAAAATTCGCCCGAAAGCGACCGCGTTTCGATCGACATCAAGACCCTGCAAAGGGGCTGTGAAGTCACGCTCACCCACGACGTCAAAAAAGAATACGCCCATTTGAAAGAGCGCATCCAACAAGGTTGGGACAGCATCTTGGACGGTTTGGGAGAGGCTTTGCGCGGTTAAGCCGCGCTCTCATCCGTCGGGGCTTTGGCAAACCCCAGCAGATCCGCGATTCGGGCTCGCACTTCGGCGCTGAAGCCGGGATGTTTTAAAATCTCTTCCATTACGGCCCTCGCGCTCTTGCGCGGTTGGCCGGGAACGACTTGAGTTCCCTCGTCGTACTCGTCGGCGATCGCCACCAACTGCGCTTCGACCAAAACCTCGTTCAAGCGATTCGGATATCCTGTGGCGTCGACCCGCTCACGATGCTGTTCGATGATCTTCAAGGTCAAATCCGGAATCGTGATTTTGCGCGAACGCAAGATCTCGGCGCCGATCATCGGATGACGTTCGTATTCGGCCTGTTCGAAATTCGAGCGCTTTTTCTTCATTTGAATGTTGGCCGGAATATCGGCCAAGCCGACCTCATGCAACAGCCCGCCCAGCGCCACTTCCTCGACGGTCGTCAGCCCCAGGCCGATCGCGAACATGCTCGCGAGGGTCGACACGTTGGAGACATGCGAGTACGCGTCGCCCGAATGATTGCCGCTCAAACGCATCATCTTGTCGTACCAACTGCTGCCGTCGTCCGGGCTCCCGGTCACGTAGGTCTTCACGATTTGCGCGCAATCCTGCATGTCCGTGTCGTCGGTCAGAAAGCAGGTCAGCAGCGAGCGCACGGCCTGGTGCATGCGTTCGCGCCGCTCGGCTTCGCCGATCGCGGGATTCAAAGCCAAGTTCTTCAATTGTGACGCCGAGAACTTGTAAAACGCCGGGAGCTGATCGCGCGAAATATGGATCGAACTCACCTCGCGGTTGATCAGCCGCTGGAC
>DAISHW010000253.1:0-4409 GCA_036822295.1 Bdellovibrionales bacterium
ATTGGAAATGAACGGTTACGACAACATGACGGTTCGCACGGACAAGGGCGAATCGAAATTCACGCGGTCGATCGATCCCAAACAATGGGTGACCTGGTAAAACTGGCCTACAAGCCTGTTGATTCTGAAGAGGGTCGCGTGAACAGCGCTGCCCTCTTTTTATTTAAGCGTCGCTTCAAGCATTTTTGGCAGTCGTGGCGCATGGACCTCACTAAGGCAAGATCCACGCCCACAGATCAAATCGTTATTCAACCGAGTGGTCGGCCAGTTTACGGATGTCAGTTCCTGTCAGTGAGTACGCACGACCCCGAATCTCTTTCCCCGTCACCGGATCCCGGCCGAGCAACAGCACCGGCATCGGCACGCCCTCAGACGGCATGGGCACAATCACTCCCAAGCCATTGTCGAGCACCACCAAACCCTCACGCAGCTCCCATCGTCCGCTCACTTCGCGATGCGCGATGACCTTGCCCTGGGCGCGGACGGAGTAGTCCAACTCAAAGGTTCCATCCGCCTCGAAAGCGAATTCCAGCCGGCTCTCTTGACCATCCTGCACGCGCTCACCGATGGGATAGGACTTGTAAAGCCGTCCTCCGAGTTCCGTCGGCTTCACCGCCAAGCGGCGACTCCAATAGTCGTCCGCCGTCCACGCGCCGATACGATACCGCCCGTCGACCACTTTCATCAGCGGATTGTCCGCAGGCGAGCATTTCGCGATGTCGAGTTGAGAATCCAAGTTCTTCCCGCGTTTGGCGTTCAGGGACACGCCCTTAATGAACGGCATGTCCCCCAATCGCACGCTGGGAAATAAACCGAAGAACACATGAGTATCATGCATCGAGAGCTTGCCGCGCCCGAAGCCATGGAGCACCAACTCATCCGCTTCGGTGCTCCATGTGCCCGCGTAATCCTGATATTCAGGCGTTTGCGCATCGGCGCCGCGATACCACTCACGATATTGCGCGAGATACGTGCCGCCCGCGCGCACCCGTATCCGAATGTCCGCGGCGATTTCGCGGCCGTCGGGCATCGATTCGCCGATCGGCCGCGGCGCGACCAAGACGGACTCTTCCGTTCGCAGTCCCGCGCAGTCGACGCTGGGGGCTTCGGTGATCCGCGCCAGCGCCGTCCTTACGAATTCAGGCGCATCAGGCGCGCCTCCGCCAGATTGGCCGCCGCCGCCGCCGGAGCCGGCGCCGCCATCGCTGCCACAAGCGGATAGGGTCGCCGCAAGGGCCAGCATCAAAATCATTCGGGTGAATTTCATCTCGTTCTCCTTCGCTCCAATTCCAAACGCCCTACTTCCAAACGATGTTGGAAATCAGTCCGAGTTGGTCGCCGCTCTCTGGATCATGCAAGGTCAAATGCAAATTCGTTGCCCCCATGCACAACTCAAGCGGCGTGATGTTCATTTGTAAGTGCAACAGGTTCGTACGGACATCCCACCGGGTCGCCACGGGCACCGCCCCCCACTCGTCGGCCCACGTGAAACCCTTATAGCCGTAACTCACGGGAATGTATTCGTCGCGGACCAGGCGCTCGCGCCATTGCGGATGAGTGGCGATATCCCAAGAGATCCCGACATTTACGGAAGGCGTCCACAACCATTCGACGCCGACGAGCATGCGCGCGGCCCGGGCCGCGTAAAGCTGAATGTCATGGGCGCTCCACAGTTTATCCTCGGGCAAGCGCCCGTAGAGCTCGGCCAATGCCGAATAACTCTTGTTTAGATCCTGTAATCGTTTCTTGACCATGCGGCACGAGGTCTGATCGCCCTCGGTAAACCGGATGCGCGGCGCGGAGAGGATGTAACTCACCTCGGCCCCCGCGCGCGATGCGATCGTCAAAAGAAGCGACAACATCAGCAGATATTTCATAACTTCGCCTTGAACGCCGAGTCGCCGATGAACTGTAGCGCCTTCGACTCAGTGACTTCGTCCTTGCCGACCATATCGACGGTGCTCAAGAAACGCGACACCGCGCTCGAACTGCCGAAGGTGGCGCCGACGAAATCAAGAACGTAACCCGCGACTTGGCAATACGGATGCGGACACTTCTTGAAGCCCTCGGCCGCGACGTCGACCCCTTTTTTACCGGGCTCGAGCAGCGGCGCGCCCTGCGCTTCGCCGGGCACTTTGTTTTCGGCGATCTGATTCAAGACGCGGCCGATGACGTCGGCTTTCACCTCTTGCACCACGACCTCCTGCTGAAAGCGCGTGTCGTCGGACATCGCTTGGAACTTGAACCAGTTGTCGCCTTCTTTGCGACGAATCAACTCGTTGACCGTCGAGCTCGAAAGAAACCCGCCCTTCTTGGTGCTCTTGCGAATTTCTTCGATGAGCATCTTATAGTCGTAACTCGCCTTGTACGCGCGCTTGGCCATGAGCGCGTAGCTATAGGTCACTTTCGGAGAGAAGATGGTCGTGAAGTTCTTCGCCGACATCTCTTTCTTCTTGCCTTCGCTACGCTTCACCAGGCAGGCGCCCTTGGTCGTGAAACGGATCTTGCCGGGCTGAACGGAGCCGAAGTAGATTCCGTCCTTCGGAGCCGTCAACTTCTCGCCACCCGCGCCCGGAAATTCATTCACTCCCGGCATGACGTAGTCGAGCACGATCGAGCTTTCTTCTTTTTCAGCGCCGCTCTTCACCGCCGCGGAAATGTAGGCCTGCTCGAGTTGCACGCGGGCGAAATTGATGCGGGGATTCAGTTCCTGGTACTTCTCGACCATCTGCTCGTGATCGAGCGTGTACGTTAACCCAAGGATCAAACCTTCCGTCTGGTCGAAGACCTCCATCGATTCACGCAGTTTATCCAGGTCCGCCCGGTAGGCTTCGTAGAGCTTCTTGCGTTCTTCGAATTCTTCCAGCGTTTCCGCGGGCGTCTGTCCCTCTTCGTCGTTCCCGGGCTGGGTCAGGCCTCCGCCGCCGCCGTTAAGGGTCGATCCCGCGCCGTCTTGTTCATCCTCGCTCGTTTCAAGCCCCGCGATCTTGTCCGCCAAGTCGCCGCGGCGGCGCAGTCCCGCCTCGTACTCTTTGCAGTCTTCGTCCGCGACGGTCCATGTGGTGCCGGTCACCTCGACCGAGCCGAACACCGGCGGCAGCACGTAGCCCGTTTCGCAAGTTTCATCGAAGACAACGCCCGCGCCGCCCTTGGGCGCCTTGATGCGGATTTTCTCTCCGCACGCCGGCGTCTTGACCGGCGGGCCTGCCGCGAACGCCATCAGCGGCGACGCGACGATCAATCCAATAATGAGAGATTTCATTAGTTACCCCAGCCTTTCACTTTCCAGACCATCTGGCTCTGGATAAGGGATTGATTGATGTCCAGGCGTTGCTCGAGATCGTCGAGCTGACGCGCGATTTTTTCGGCATGGACTTGCGCCGTCGGTTTCAACTCGCCGGTCGCGAGATCGACGATCAACGGCAGGAACTTCGCGAATTTCACGCGCATGAACTTGTCGTAGGTTCCGCCCAATTCCTGGTTGAGCGCGACGCCCAGATTGGCGACCCGGCCCATAACGGCGGATTGGCCACCGCCTTCCGGAACCGATACGCCGCTGACCAAACGGCCCAGACGCTGGATCGAGTCGCTCGACAGCACCTGCACGCGGGTCAGGCGGGCGGCATCGAACTGCGTGGTGAGCTGCACGCGCAGCGCGATCTTGCCGCTTGCGATGTCGCAAACCAGATCGTCGACGCCCTTCCAGGTCCAGCGCAGCACGCCGTCGCCGCCGATCTTCGCGCCGCCAACGATCATCTGGTTCAGGTGGGCGCGCAGCGTTTGCAGACGTTGGCTGGTCGTCAGCGGCGAAACCGCGCCGTCGATGTACTGCAGATCCGAAACCAGATTCACCGATTTGACGGTGTTCTCAATCGGAGTCGCGGTACTGAACAATCCGCCGTCCGATATTCCTTTGGATAGAATCTCGCGGCTGAGCGGATTCACGAGCATCGAGAATTCGAAATCACGGCCCTTCTCGATTTCGTATTCCATCCCCGCTTTCAAGTCCTTACAAACCTTGGGCAAGTCCGATGCTTCGCGGACTTCGTCAAACGGATACTCATCGGCCGATACTTTCAAGTCCACCAGATAGCCCGCGCCCATCGACTCCAGTCGGTATTTGCCCGCGGTCGTCAGCAAGAAGTTCGTCGTGCCTTTCGCCTGCGGCAGCTCCACGGCCGCGGATTTCCATTTGGCCTCCTGGCCCGCTTGCTTTTCCAGGTCGGCGGGAGACGTCGCCCACACCGAGTGAGCGACGAGCATCAAAGAGATAACGATCGGCGATTTCATTGCAGATTCCTTTCTTCCGCGCGGACGAATTCGAAAGTGGCGGTGCGCGGATCGAAGATCGGAGAGCGCATCTCGACGACTTCCGAGAATTTGAGATTCAAGTTGCGCACGCTTTCGTA
>DAISHW010000254.1:0-4357 GCA_036822295.1 Bdellovibrionales bacterium
CGCAAGACGTTCTTTTCACGCTCGCGAGTGGCCTCGTCGATGTCGTTTTGTTGAACGTATTGCGGGCCGAGCGCGGCGATGTGCATGGCGATGTCGCGGCTGAAGGCTTGGAATTCCTCGTTACGGGCGACGAAGTCGGTTTCCGAGTTCACTTCCAGGAGCACGCCGATGCGGCCCCCGGCGTGGATATAGGAAGACACGAGCCCTTCCGCGGCCACGCGGCCGGCTTTCTTGGCGGCTTTGCTCAAGCCCTTGGCGCGCAGCCAATCGACGGCTTGGTCGAAGTTGCCTTTGGTTTCTTCGAGCGCCTTCTTGCAATCCATCATCCCGGCGCCGGTTTTTTCACGCAGTTCTTTGACTGAATTCGCACTGATCGACATGTGTTCGCCCTCGCTTATTCTTTGTCCGCGTCTTTATCGGCGGTCTCGTCAATAGTTTCGGTAGTGGCGCCGGATTCGACTTCCATCGCGATCTCGACGTCCTCGGCGGTACCCGCGGCAACGAGTTTACGGCTGCCAGGCTTAGTCACTTTCACGACCGACGGGCCCGCGGCGGCGGCTTCGGGAGCGGCGCCACGAGCAGGACGGGGGGTACGTTCAACGGCCTCAGCGCGAGCTTCTTTTTTGTCGCCGCCGGCGCGCACTTTTTCCTGCCATTTCTTCGAGCCTTCCAGGAACGCCTCGGCGACCAGGTTGGCGAAGAGTTTGATCGAGCGGATGGCGTCGTCGTTGCCCGGGATCGGGTAATCGATGGCCTCGGGATCGACGTTGGTGTCGGCGATACCGACCACCGGGATGCCGAGCGACTTGGCTTCGGCGACGGCGATATGTTCTTTGTTCAAGTCGACCACGAACATGACCGACGGAGTGTCTTTCATGTCACGGATGCCATCCAGGTAATCGAGCAAACGGACGTATTCTTTTTCCATGCGGGCGCGCTCTTTCTTCGAGAAGAAATCGAGTTCGCCTTTCTCGCGCATCTGATCGATCTTTTTCAGACGGTCGATGCTGGTTTTGATGGTTTGGAAGTTGGTGAGCATGCCGCCGAGCCAGCGCTTGGTCACGTAGTACTGACCGCATTTGGCCGCCGCTTCCTTGATGGGCTCCACCGCCTGCTTTTTGGTGCCGACGAAGATCATGCGGCCGCCGTCGGCCGCGACTTTCGCGACGAATTCCGCCGCGTTCTTCGCGCTGACCACCGACTTCTGCAAGTCGATGATGTGAATGCCGCCGCGATCCGTGTAGACGTACGGCTTCATTTTCGGGTTCCAACGTTGGGTCTGGTGTCCGAAGTGCACGCCCGCGTCGAGCATGTCCTTCATAGTGATCTGTGGCATAGGTATGTCCTCCTGGTTAAGCCACCTTCCCGCGTGAGGCCGCCACAACGGCGGCACCAAGAGATCGCAAGAAGTGAGTAATGGGATTGAGGTAACATGCGCTGCGAAAGCAGGCAATGTCGAATTTTATTGCTTAGATAGAGAAAATACTCGGTTTTTCGCCGGTTTAGCCTTCGACATCCCGGTCGTCGGTGGCCGACAGGCGCTTCGTATCGTCCGCCCCGAGCTCCATGGACGCCATCAGCGCCATTTCGAGCGCCGAGATTTCGCCGGGATTGGCGGCGAGCAGATGATTGGCCAGCCATAGATTCGAGATTTCGGGGAATCGGAGCGGATCTTTGGTTTTCAGCATCTGCTGGCCGAAGGCGTTTGATTGCACGAAGATCTTTTCCTGCGGTTTGCCGTCAAAGGCTCCCGGCCAGGCACGTTTGAGCTGGCGTTTGATGTGACGGATGCACTGGCCCACGAATTCATGCTCGGTGCCTCGTTCAAACGGCACGAGCGTGAGCCAACGCGAAGTTTCGCCGAAACTGCGACCCACCACCGGCTCAAATTCCTTCGAACCGTGCGTGAAGATGCGGATCGATGGATCTTCCACGAGCGGCGGAGAGTGCGTGAGCTCGAGCGTGACCGCGGTCCACGCGTGCATCTTGGCCAAACGGGTGCGGTTCTTCGCGGCCAGCCCCTCGCCTTCGATCAGGGTATTCAAAATTCCGGGGAACGGCGTAAACACGACGTTCTCGGCCTTCATGTGTTTGTCGCCATTGACGGTGATCTCGGTGATCTTGCCGTCGGTCACGGTGAGCTTGGTCACTTCACTCATGGTCATTGCGACGATCGGCAGTTGCTCGATCAAAGCGCGCGTGAGCTGTTCGAGCCCCGGCTCGACGGTGACGTCGTTGGTGTGGCTGAAGTGCGCGAGCTCGCCGACGCTTAAGAAATCGGTTTCGCCGAAACCCGCGAAGGGCCGCCAGCGACCCTCGTCGTAAAGCTGCGGGCGATGTTCGTTAACGTCGATTTGCAGCGGCAGCGGCGAGTTGGCCTTGATCCACTCGAGCAAACCCATGTTGTCGTTGGTGGCCGGAAAGAAATCGAGTCCTGTGGACGAGTAACTCAAGTTCTGACGACGATAGCGACCGCCCAGAATTTCGCGGGCCTCAAGAAGAGCCACGCTCTTGCCGCTCTGGTGAAGTTTGTGAGTGATGAGCAAACCGGTAAGTCCGCCGCCGATAACGATGGTGTCGTAAGAACTCATAGACTTTAAATCATCAAGTCTTCAGGGTGAATTCAAGCTCTTCTTGATCGGCCGGGCGATTTTTGTGAGCGCCCAGCGCGCCACTCGGGATTTGAGTTGACTCCGCCCGATCCAACGCGCGACCGGCGGAGAAAGGCGGTAATAGGCCCAGATCAGGCGCCGGCCGGTCGGTGAAAGGCGCAAGCTCTCGTCACGGAATCTTCTCAGGACATGCAGTTCGACCGCATAAGGATTTTCGGCGAACGCGGCGTCGGCGATGAAACACGGTCCGCGGCTCGATTTGACGAGCTTCAGGAACTCGCGCATGCCCGCTTGGTTTTTGGCGCCTCGAGCGAACTGCTCGGCCTTTTTCACGATGTCCGGATAAATCGGGCTGAACGGCAAAAACTGCGCGAGCCTCGAACCGGCATGCGACATGCGGTCGGCGTAGCGCGGGTGCGTATCGTATATCCGCAGCAGATCCCAGTACACCGAGGCCACCACCGTGAGCTCTTTCGAGCGCGAGGAGTTGTTGAACACGGCCGGCGAAAGTTCGCCTTTCTTCAAGTTGTAGACGACTTCAAGAACGCGCAGATATTTTTCGTACTGAACGGCGGCTTCGCTATAAGATTTTTGCGCCATCAAGTTGCGCGCGTTCTTGATCAGATGAACGCGGTTCTTCCACATCATCATTTTGTTTTTCTCGCGCACGTCGCGCTCCATGCGGAGCTTCAAACCTTGCGAGACCGCGCCGGTGATTTGCTCGAAGCAACTGGGGCAAACCGCATCGGCGATGTGCCCGGTCTCTCCTGAATTCGTGAGAGCCAAGCGCACGCCCGCGTCCACCGGCACGAGCGTATCCGTTAGCGTTCTGCAGCGCGGACAGGTTTGAGTGGGAGCGACGGCCATACTCCTATTAGAGCATCGCGAACGGGTCGATGTCGACCTGGACCTTGGTCCCTGACGGGATCCAGTCCTCACCGCCAAGAAGCTGGCGACAGAAGGCGTTCAGCCGGCGCGCGGAATCGCATTTCACCATCACTTGATAACGATAGCGGTTGCGCAGTTTGAACAGCGGCGCCGTCGCCGGACCCAGCACGAGCAGGTTTTCCGCATAGATTTTCATTTGCCGTTGCAGAGCTTGGGCGCGTTGAACGAGCTTGCGCGCGGCCTCTTCCGCGAGTTCCGCTTTCGAGCCTTGGATCCGGAACATGGCCATGCGCCACGCCGGCGGATAAAGCAGTTCATTTCTTTCGATCAATTCGGTTCGCGCGAAACCTTTGTAGTCGCCCTGGACCGTATAGCGGATACTGACGTGCGAGGGATCGTAAGTTTGAATCACCACGCGGCCCGAACTTTGCCGTCCGGATCTGCCGCTCACCTGGGTCAGAAGTTGAAAGCTTCGCTCGCTGGCCCGGAAGTCGGGCCAGTGAAAGCCGACATCGGCGAGCACCAGGCCCACCAAATTGAGTTTTTGAAAATCGAGTCCTTTGGCGATCATCTGCGTGCCGATCAAAATATCGACCTCGTGCCGCTCGACATCCGAGATCAGTTTTTCAAGTTCATCGCGCGATTGGATTTCGTCGCGATCGGCGCGGGCGATACGAATGTCCGGGAAAAGCTTGGCGATATCGCCCTCGACCCGCTCGGTACCGAGCCCTAAGGGTTCAAGCGGTGAAATTTTGCAGTCAGGACAAATTTCGCGCAGGCGTTCGCTGTAATCGCAATAATGGCAAACCAGATGGTGTCTGGCATGCACGGTCAGCGATACGGAGCAATTCGGGCAT
>DAISHW010000255.1:0-4348 GCA_036822295.1 Bdellovibrionales bacterium
GGCAGATCGCTGCGCTCGCCGAATGTGAGCAGATGCTTTTCCATCAACGCGCGCAACAAGTGCCCGCACTCCACGCCGCGGATCTCGTCGATCTGCGCCTTCGTCACGGGCTGCTTGTACGCCACGATCGAAAGCACTTCGAGCGCGGGGCCGGAAAGTTTAAACGGACGCGCCTTCACCGACTGGCGCAGGTACTTCATGTTTTCGGGCTTCGTGCGCAGCTGGAATCCACCGGCGATTTCATCCAGGGTGAATCCACGACTGCTCTCGATGTACTCGGTGGAAAGCGCGGTCAGCGCCTCGCGAATGTCTTTCGACTTCACTTGCGTGCCTTTAAACGCCTGCTTGATGAGCGCAATACTGATCGGCTTATCGGTTGAGAACAGCACGCTCTCGACGATCGAACGGATTTGCTCCTCGGTGACGTGCTCGACGTCTTCGATCTCGGCCGACTCGAAGCTTTCGAGTTCTGAGCCCTCAATCTCTTCGTTGGTCGCGGCCTCTAGGGTTTCCTCTTCTTCCGTGTCTTCAATCAGGCTGTCTTCTAAATCCGCACCGGCCTCTTCGGCGGTCGCCATCAGCGCCTCTTCCGAAAACTCTTCGCCGGTCGCGTCTTCTACGCCAGGTTCTACGGACTCGGGAGTTTCATCTTCGGCAAATTCCAGGTGGAGCTCGTTATTTTCCAAAACCTCTTCGTTTGTCTCGACGACTTTAGCTTTGGATTTTTTCGCGGATTTTTTCTTGCTCATACATCCACCTCAGGCGGGCGATCGGGATTCTTAGGTTCTTCTTCTTTTTCGCGGCTACTCGCCGCCACAGGCTTTTCATCATTGAAGGCGTCGAATGCCGACAGCGCGGCACTGAGCGCGGAGTTCAGGTTGCGCTCAACGATCGAGGGTTCGGTCGCGGGATGCGGCTCGGTCTCGGCGAGCGCCTCATCGGGAATCGTCTGGATCACGGGCTCGGTCTGCTCGACAGGATCGGTGTGGCCATAGGCATGTAAGCCCATATCTTCAACCACCGGAGCGTCGGGCTCAAGCGGCACGCCCATGTCGCTGGCATCGAGCCGCGCCTCTTCGGCGGCGATGTCCTCGTCGGTGGCGGCGTCGGCAAAGGATTCCCGCACGACCGGTGTTTCCTCAGCGTCGAGCATGATGTCCGGTTCATCGAGCGTGAGCTGCGCTTCGACCATGATCTCTTCGGCCTTCTGTTCCGCGTTGGCGTTGTCGTAACTCTCGACCCGGGTCACCACGTCGCGCTCGATCGTCTTCTTGGGCTCGACGTGAATGTCCGCGAACGGCTCATTCTGGAAGATCGATACGAAGCCGATCTTCGCGAGCTCGAGGAGCGACAAGAAGGTCACCAGGATCTGATTGCTCTCGGGCCGCGTGTCGGTGATGAGCTCGCGGAACAAAATGCGCTTACCGACCACAAGAAAATTCCGCATTTCCAAAATGCGCTCGGCGATCGACTGCAGCTCGGTCGCGACCTTGTGAACGGTCTTCTTCATGTTCTTGATGGCGGTCCGGTAAGACGCGATCAGCGAGAAGAGCGGATTCTCTTCCAGGATCAGCTCGCCCTCTTCCAGGGCTTCGACTTCCTCGCGCTCGCCGCGCTTGAAGACGTCGCGGCCGAGCAAAGGCAGCTTGTACAGATCCGCGCTCAACTCGCGCATTTTTTTGTATTCGAGCAGCTTCTGGACGAGCTCTTTACGGGGGTCCTCTTTGACCTCTTCGCCGTCTTCGTTGTAGTTCGGCAGCAGCATTCGCGATTTGATGTGCAGAAGCGTCGCGGCCATGGCGATGAACTCGCCGGCGACTTCCAAATCGAGCCGGCGCATCGTCTTGATGTATTCCAAATACTGACGCGTGATTTGATGGATGTTGATGTTAAAAACATCCATCTCCTGCTCACGGATAAGGTGAAGCAGAAGACCTAACGGCCCCTCAAAGCGTTCTAGCTGAACATGTATGCTCAAATCCGTGACTCCGTGAGTCTAGACGTATGTCTTGAGGAAATTCCACCAAGATAGGGTCGAACTATCAAGGCTTTTCTTAACGATGCTGAGAATCTAAGCGGGTTACATGATTCCAGAGAGCGAAAGGGCCATTCTTTGCAGCATATCGACCAGATAATACACCGGCGCCGCCAGCACCCGCCCCGCAAGCAACAGGAACACCAAAAGACCCATATTCAGCATGGACTGGTTCTGCTCAAGCCAGATATTCCAGCTGGCCGGCAGGAAGGGCGCGAGCACTTTGCCTCCGTCGAGCGGATGAATGGGTATCAAGTTGAACAAGGCGAGGAAAAGATTCACCAGCAAGAAGCTTTGTAGAAGCTGCACATAGGCCGCTCCGCCCTGCCCCCCGCGGAAATGCGCGTACACGAACGCCAGCGCGAACATGCCCAGAAGCGCGAGCAAGATGTTCGAGGCGGGGCCGGCGAGCGCCACCCAGAACATGTCTTGCCGGGGACGTTTTAGATTTCGTTCATTCACGGGCACGGGTTTGGCCCAACCGAAGAAAAAAGGCGAATTCAGCGCGAGCGCGGCGATCGGAAGAACCCATGTGCCCAGCGGATCGGCGTGGGCGACCGGGTTCATCGTCAGGCGCCCCATCATCTGGGCCGTGTTGTCGCCGCGCCACTTCGCCACGAGCCCGTGCGCGAATTCGTGAAAACAGAGCGCGAACAAGAAAGGAACGAAGAACATGCCGAGCTTGGCCAGGATTTCAATCAGGTCGAATTGATTCATGACTTCGGAGTTTATCAGCGTTTGCGGACCGACTCAAGAAGGACGCCGGAGCGCAGGTAACAATGCTTGGTCCGCGCCTGAAGCTCCTTGAAGGCGGCGGAGCGGAACTCTTCGCGTCTTATGAACGGCCGCTTGAGCTCCACGTTATGGTGGATGACCACGTCATTCCCCTCGACCTGGACCTTGCGTGATAAATTCATCCACTCCGACTCCACCGCGCACGGCGCCGGCAGGTCTTGCGCGAGTCGCATGTCTTTCAAACGGCGAGCGCCCGTGATCAGATACGGTTCGCCGGTAAGCCTAAGATCGCTTTCGCGCTCTTCGGTTTCGTAGAACGGGCCTTCCAAGAATCCGTCGGGCATCACCCAGAACGAATTTTTGCCGGCGTTGTAAGTGATGCGGCCCGTGTCGTATTCAAGCGTGAAGTCGATGTCTTTGAGCGTGCGGCCCGTACTCGGTTCGCGCGGGAATTTGAAGGACTTCACTTCGTTGTCTTCGCTGAACTGCTCCAGGATTTGCGAAAGGATTTCCGAGCGCGGCGCCAGCATCAGGCTGTTGGCGATTTCGCTCGCCGCCATGTTCCTGGCGTCGACTTGCACTTTCACCTTGGCGTCGTCATCGCCCGTGAAACGATACTCGAAATTTTGCACGTAATGATTTTCGCGGCTCACGTTTTCGGGCAGCCTGGCGAACGCGTCGGCGCCGACGAGCCATGCGGGACGGCCCGCGATATCCGGAAACGGCATGAGCGAGCTGACGGGATTGGTGGGATCGAGCCAATAGGTTCGCTCCCCGTCTTTCACGTGCACGATCGCGTGATTGAACCGGATCAGCACCGGGAGCCTATAGTCGGGCTCCCGGCCCCAGGGGTTCTCGCCCCGGCGGACGAGCGCGACCCGGGCGTCGATGTCGAGCGCGCGCAGCAGCGCCGTGAGCAGCGTCGAGAGATCTTTGCAGTCGCCGTAGCGCGAGGCTTCTATTTCTTGAAGTTCGCGGGGCACGATCCCGCCGTTGTGCCGGCGCCAGTCGCCGAAGTAACGGAACTCGGTGCTCATGCGCTCTTGCAGGTAACCGATTTTTTCCGGCACGGTTTTTTTCTTTTTGGCCTGCGCGACCCAATCGCCGAGGTCTTTCGGGACGCCCGCGCTCAAGACTTTTTCCAGGTCCGTCGTGAGCGGCCGGAAGAACTCGGCCCAGTCGTTTTCGGTGGAAACCCAAACCCGGGCCATGCTGTCGGGGTGGAAATACGGATCTTTCTCGGCATGCACCCAACCCGCCTGCTTGGCCTTGCCGATCACGACGACTTTGTTTTTCTTCGGCCGCTTCACCGTCACCGTGTCGCGCGGATCGCTCGTGAGCGTGTGGAGAGGCAACTCCGAATTCACGGTGACTTGAAAATCTTCGCGGAAGTAACCCGGCGCCACCGTGATTTCGGTCGACCAACGGCCTTGCAGGACCGGCTTGGCGGTTTTGATTTTGTAGCGGATCTTGAGCCGCGAACCGATTTGCACTTGCGGGAAGACGACCGAGCGCGCGCGCATGACGTCGTAGTCTTTGGCGTCGCCGCGATCGCGGTCCTCGATGGCCTTGTTGGCG
>DAISHW010000256.1:0-4316 GCA_036822295.1 Bdellovibrionales bacterium
CAGGCGCGGCTTGAGCGCGGCGACCTCTTCACGTAAAGGCTGCATGCCCTCACGCGCGTAATACAAATTCCACATCCCAAACGCGAAGGTTCCGCCGGTGACCCAAGCCAGGATCTTATCGGTGCGGACTTGCTCCCAGAACAGCGCCGAGACGCTGACCGCCGCGACGGTCGCGCCGATTCCGGCGAGCCGGGCACCGCGGTACTCATCCATCTCGCGCTGAACCACCGAGATCTCCATGCGCAGGCTCGAGATCTGACTCTGGGTCAGCACTTCGCTCTGACGAACGATATCGGCGACGGGATCACCCGCGAACGCGGAGTTCGGTGAACACGCAATCAGGGTGGTGAGTAGGGGCACGAGAACTCGCATTTTCATAGAGTGACCGTTTATACTGAAGCCCGTCGGTCTGGTAAAGAGCGCGTGCGGCCTCACTGTAAACATTCTACAAGTGCCTGGTTCAGGCGCGGTCGGCATCATTCGCCCGAGTCAACGAACCGATGGCGCGACGGCCGGCAATAGCGGCCAGATCCTGTCGTTCAGCGATTTGAGAGCTCTGCTTTCAACTGGCGCAGCTCTTCTTTCAAAGTTTGAAGTTCATTCAAGTCCGTGTACACGACGTAACCCAAAAAGCCAGACGCGACCAACGACACGACGGCCCCAGTAAAACGAATGGCTTTGCCGGCCAACGGTTTCGTGAGGCGGCTGAAAAGCGCTCCCGACAGGGCCAGTGGCAAGGCCCCGGTCGCGCTAACGGCTTGCATGTGCGCCGAGAGAAAATCGATTTGAGCTTCCAGGCGCTCGATCTCGCCAAGCAGGGTGGCGTTGTCTTGTTCGGTGAGTTCGCCGGCTTCTCGCATGATCGTTTCGAGGGACTGCGCGTGTCCGGTGCCAGTGACGAAGAAGCTGGCAACCAAGATCATTTTCAAGATGGTTGTCATATCAATTTCCTTCGGCGGCGCAGCCGCGATTGGGGGCCTTAGTCAGAACACAGATTTGCGCGAGTTCATCGGCGTTGGGATCACGACCGATTTTGACTTTGAAGATCTCGATCGTCTTGTCGTAGTGCATGTCCTCGCGGGTCTTGGGCAATTCTTCGAGCACGCCTTCAATGAGCGCCAGTTGAGTCTGCAGACGCTGCAGTTCCAGATCGGCCTGCGCTTGCGCCTGCTGTTGCATCGAGGTCTGGATCTCTTGAGAGCCCATCACGATCGCGGCGCCCAGTGACACCACGTTGAAGGCGCGGCCGAACCAGTTCCAGCGGCGCTGCAGGCGATCGCGCGATTTGATTCGCGACAGAATCGCTTGGCCTTCCGGGCTCTCTTGTCCTTTGAGCAACAGTGTTTCGAGTTCCGCAGGCGACAGATTGAAATCCTCGCGCACCAAGAACGCGCCGGGGCTCATCGTCACGACCGTCCCCAAGACCGAGCTGGCCGACAGCGCGCGATGGAACCAGGGCGATTTGAACACCGAGCGTAGCGTCGTTCGCGCGGTGATCTCATTGGTGAGCTGTCCGCGCTCCGCCAAGAAGCGCAGCAACCCGCGGGCGGCGATCTCCTCCGCCAAGGCATTATAGACTTCTTGGTCCGTGGATTGACGAAAGCGGTAGCGTTTTTGAAAAAGTCCAAGCAGTTTGGCGCGCAGATCGCGAGCCGGGTGTTTGCCGCTCAGGTCGAGCGCTTCGACCTCACGACGTAAAGAGCGCTCCCGGCGGGTGCGGCCATCGGCCACATCGAGCAGCTCCATGAGGGCGGCGCGGGGATCCTCACCGGACTCAAAAATCTCTTTCATCGCCAAGGCGTCGGCGCAGGTGCGCGCGGCTTCGGCCAAAGGGGCCAAGGCGACGAGCGCGATCAGAATCAAGTGAGCGATTCTTTGCGGCAACTACTTCGCTCCCAGAACGGCCTTGCGTTTTTCAAGTTTCGCGGACAATAGATCGAGCGCTTTATTCAGCCGCTGCCATTCTTCGGTATTGAATTCGAACATCGCCGCCGAGGCCCCCGCGGCCACCGCCACGAACGGGAGCGCCATCATCTCGCGTGGCCTGATTTTGCGCAGATTGCGAATCAGGGCGTACGACATCACGCCGAACACCACGGTGCCCGAGGCGAAGCTGAGGCTGTCCACCGCGTCTTCGTTTCTGAGTTCGCGCAGCGTGGCGATTTCGGCCTCGAGCGCGCGAATCTCTTCGAGCTCGGACGGTGACAGCTGGGCGGCCGCCTGATTGGCCATATCCTGAAGGGTTTGCGCCTGCACTTGGGGCAGAATGATCGACGCGATCAGGGCGAACGTCAGCGATAGCAGCGCGATTTTACGCATGGCTACTCCTTAAATACTTTTGGGTCGAACCATACTGAGCAGGGTTTGTGCCAGTTTCAGCTCGAATTGGTCAGGGCTCTGCCGGGTAAGCGGGCGCAATCGTGGCACTTGTAGCGGTTTTGGGGACCAGTTTTGCGCGAGGGGGGATTGCCTCTACCTGGGGCGGGCGCACCATGGACGTATGGCCTTTGCCAACCCATGCGTTTCCTGTGGAGCGTGCTGCGCGAACTTTCGCGTTCAGTTCTATTGGCGCGAGGCCAATCCCGGCGAATGCGACCACGTGGTGCCTTCGGGATTATTCGAAGAACTCACCCCTCAGCATCGCTGCATGAAGGGCACGAACGACAAACACCATCCGAAATGTCAGGGATTAAAAGGCCGTATCGGGCGCGACGCCAGCTGCTCGATATACGCGTCGCGTCCGACGCCTTGTCGTGAGTTCCGCGCGTCGTACAGCGATGGCTTGAAGCACGACCGCTGCGACCAAGCCCGGGCCCGCCACGGTCTAAAACCGCTGAGGCCCGAGGATTGGCGGGATTAGTTGCTTAGGCGATCGAGTTGATTCTGGCGAATTTCGAGTTCATTTTCGATCATTGCGATATCGTTATTGAGAATATCCATTTCTGCTTGTCCGTAAGCAGCGAATGCTATCCCACCGACTCCTGTGGTGCCAAGGATAGAAGCGAGTCCAATGTAGGAGTTGGATGTGAACTTTGCCCGATTCAGCTCGCGTATGATGAGAATAGCTACCGCGTAAGAGCCAACAGCGGCCATTGCACCGGTGTTTCTTGTTTTGCGGGCATCCTCGAGTTCAGCTTTGAATCTCTGTAACAGCGCGCGGATTTGATCGAGTGAGCTCTGCTCCAGAGCCATTTTTTTTGTAACGGCTGTTTTTGCTTCGCCGGCCATTTCACTCATTGCGACCTGCGCTTGTGCAGTCGAAACGAATATTGAAGCGGCAAGCAGCATCGAAATCATGCGGAACGAGTTCATAGTCACCCCTGAGAAATTTAAATTTTTTCGAACGGAGTGGTGGGTGAGCACTTTGTGTGCCGGCGCGGGCATAGGTTAAGAACTGCCCGCGGTGGTGGAATGACGAAAAAGAGCTATTCGTGCCGACTAGCGGAGCTGCTGCAGCTGTTGAAGCTGGGCTTCGCGGATGTCGAGCTTGAGTTTTAGGACTTCGAGTTCTTGGCTCAAGGCCGCGATTTGGGCACCCGTAAAAATGATCATTCCGGCGCCGATCGATACCGCGAACGCGTTCAGCATCGGCGGGACTCCGGACCCGGTCAGAATTTTTTTGATTGAGAGGATATTTACGAGGGCGATCTGACTTAGATAAACCGTCGCCACGCCCATCCCGATGTAGCTAGCGTGGATGTCGGACTCGACATTGGCGATGGCCGCGCGAACCTCATCCACCTGCTCTTGGGCCAGCTCCAGGTCTTGATCCATTTGCGTGGCGGCGCCGGCGGCCATCTCTTGGATCTCGGTGACCGAGGCCGCGTGGAGTGAAGGAGTGGCGAGCGCGAGCGCGGTCAGGATCGAAAGGCTACGGCCTAAGAACATATAAACTCCTGGGTGGAAGTCTTTGCGTTCGGGCCGTCAGCCTAGTGGCCGTACCTGTTCAATTTACATCTTGAATGGCGTTATATCTTTAGACCCGAACGAACACGGGTCAGAAGTGCAAGTGGTGGACCGGGATTAGCGTTCAGAGGCGGGTTTGCGGCGCAGTTCCAGGTTGTAATCACTCTGGTTGATCGCCGATTGAAGGTTCATGCTGCGGTCGAGCGCCTTTTTCACGCGTTTGGCGATCTCGGCGACGGCGGCCTTCACGACCTGCTTTTCCGCCATGCCTTTACGGGTGTTCGAGGCCTGCGCAAACGCGCTGAACGTGCTCGTGCGCATACCGTCGCCATCTAGGAGTTGCACCTCGATGGCCAGATGGGTATTTTCGAGTCGGCCCTTTTTACATAAATCGAATCGCTTGATGGTGC
>DAISHW010000257.1:0-3931 GCA_036822295.1 Bdellovibrionales bacterium
ATTCAAAATCGCCCAAAAGCTCATCGTCCGCGAAGCCGTCGTCGGGAGCGGCGCTGACTTGCGGCCGCTCTTGCACCGCGGGCTTCGGAGCTTTGGGTTTTTGAACCGGCTCTTGCTTCACGATTTGCGGCTTGGGTTTTTGCACCGGCTTCGGCGCGGGCGGGACGTCGTTCTTGTCGATTTTCTTCGCGTCACGGACGTCCACGCGCGGGCGGCGGACTTCCGTCGTCTCTTTCGGCTGGGCGCGCTTCGCCTGCCAGTTGCGGAACATGCCGAGCAGGGTCTGCTTGTTCTTGTCCATTTTCCGCGGCGCCGAGGCGACGTCGGGCTGGAGTTCCTGCTTCGCGATCTTCGCGGCCTTTTCTTTATAGGCCTCGCCGTTCGCGTCGCGCTTGCACACGTGATTGTACGGCGCCGGGTAACCGCCGCGTTGCGGGGCCGGGCCGTCGATGGTCAGATGGAATCCGCCGTGCTTCAAGGCTAAACGGAAAAGCTTTGCGGCGGTGGCCTCGCCCAAACGGATGCAGCCGCCGGACACGGCCATGCCCAGCATGTTCTCGTAAGACGCTTTGCACGCGCTGTTCGGATCGTTCGGGTCCATATGAATCGCGCAGCCCGACGGCACCACGTGGAAGAAGTTGCCGTCGTTGTCGATCTTGATCGCCTTGCGCATCGGGATGTTGTCGCCGCTCGCGTCGCGATAGGCGCGCGACTCCCAAACGTCGAACATCGTGCGGTTGAACGGCGCGACGTTGAAGGCCACGCCCTTTTCGTAAATGGCCGGAATGAAGCGGTCCACGACACGCGGGGTTTCCGCGCAGACGGGGGCGCGCTGGTAAGGGGTTTTAAATCCTCCGCCCGTCGACACGGGGGCTTCGACGCGCTCGCCGTTGAGTTCCCAGATGTAGATCTTTTGTTCCGTGCGATCGACGTAGACGTCCAAAGCCGGCTGCTTCACGCGGCCTTCTTTAAAGTCGGTGAAGCGCTCCGGGCGGCGCATTTCCTCTTTCATCCCGTCTTCGACATCGTCGGCGCCGCAGCGTTGGCCGCCACTGATGATACATTTGACAAGGTTACGAGGAGCGGCTTCGCCAGGTTCAATCCAAGCGATCAGCGCGAGAAGAGACAATATATAGAAGCTCGGCTTCATATTCCGGTCCTTTGGTTTTAAGATCGGAAGCTGATAGAGCCATTCCCATGCCAGGCTCAGGAGCTATAGATTGGATTTTAGCGGGGGATGCAGCCGGAAAAGGGCCCATCGGTGACCTTTTCGATCTGCAAGACGCGATAGGCGGCGTCGCCCGGAAATTCCGGGTCTTCGAACACCCAACCTTGAACGCAGTAACAAAGCCCGCGCACCAACGAGTCGGTCACGGGCGTCGAGGGGTTTTGAACCGCGTACTGAACTTGATATTTCTGGTCGGTTTGCACGAGCGAATAGACGCGCCGGTCGCCGAAATCCTCGACTTGGAAAACACCGCAAACGTTCTGAGGTTGCGAGCTTAAAATCAGGGTGAACAGCAATGCGCTCATCGGTGGAAAATCCATCCCACGTGGGGCCAAAAACGGTCAACGAAGCTGATGCCGACGAATAAGATTTTCAATCGCCCCGCGCGTGCGGCCTGCCAGCGCATCCGGTGTTTCACCGGGCATGGCGTGGATCGGCTCGCCCAGCCAAGTGGTTAATTTCGCGGGGAAAGGCATAGGCCCGATGCCGATGATCGGAACCAGCGGCAGTCGCGTGACCTCGTAAAGATGACGAAAAAACGGGCGGTCGGCGAGCGGCGCCCGGTAAAGACTCTCGACGTTTTCGGTGAATCCGGGAATGACGGGAACGCCGGCATCGAGCGCGACTTTGGCGAAGCCTTTGCGATCCTTCCACATGAGTTTGTAGTCGTGCCGGGGGCCCGAGATCGCTTCGCGCACTCCACCGGGTGCGACGCCGACGAGTTCGCCCGCGCGGAGCAGCTGCAACGCCGCGCCCGGCGCGCCTTCGACCGCGCCGAGCGTGCGCGCGACTTGCGCCATCCCCGGCGTCTTGAAAAGCCAGCGGTCGCCCAGCGCGCGCGGCAAGCGACCGGTCTCTTGATAGACTTGCAAACCGAAGTAGTAGAAATCGAGCGGCACCAAACCGTGATAAAAAACGAGAAGGGAGGGGCCTTCTGGGGGAAGGTTCTCTAAACCGCGGATGCGATACCGATGATAGATCTTCGCGAATCCCGTGACCGCTTTCGCGATGGCCGGAAGCGCCCGCCAATTCGGTTCCATGCCGCTCAGACTGTCGCTTTTTTCAAGGAGAGTAAAGGGTTTCCCGCGTAGTATTCGAACTCGACGCGCTGGCGGCGCACGGCCTCCTTGATCGCTTCGGGATGGCGCTCGCACGAGAGTTTGGTTTTCCACGCGTGGATATGATGGGCGTGGTGAAGGTCGCTGTTCGCGAGCATCGGCAGACCGCTCTCGGCCACGGGCGCGAACAGTTGTTTTCCCGACGCCACCTCCCACGCGTCGAAGTGCGGCGCCAGTTCCCGGCGCCGCGACCATAAAAAATAAGTCTGCGGCTCGAACTTGCCCGTGCACACGGGATGAGCGGCGATCGCGAGCCCGCCGGCGGCCCGGATCTCTTTCAGCATCGCGAAAATATCCTGGTCGGCCGAGATCCATTTCTCCACGCCCACCGCCACCACGTGCGCCGAGCGATGATTGATCAGGGAATTCTTGGTGAGCTCGAATCCGGGAAGCACGCGCATGCGGTACTGCCGCCAGGCGCGCTCGGCCTGGGCGTGAATGGTGTCGAGGTAAAACGGGAACGTTTCGCGCGTGAGCGTGCGCTCGAGCCAGCGCGCGGTTTTGCCCAGAAAGGTCGACTCCTCGCAAAGATGGTCGGTGATGGCGATGGCGCCGAAGCCGCGTCGGCCGTCAAGATCCACGATTTCCGCGATCGTGAGCGACCCGTCGCTGAACGTCGAATGAATGTGGAAATCGCATAACATCATTTGTTGACAGTGTACGGGATGGCGACCACCACTTGGGTCAGCATCCGGTCAAGGACCGGTTGGAATTCGGTCGGGGTTGGGGTACGTAGTTCCGATTTGAGGATTGGGACTTTGTTCCGGGAGTTTTGAGTGGGTCGACAGTTCATCGCGGTAATTCCCAAAGGATTAAGTGAAAATCCGGAGCTGAAGCAGCTCATGAGCAAGCTCAAGCGCACGTCCAAGGATCGAGGCCAAGAGGTACGCTGGACTCCTCAGGACCTTTGGCACGTGACGGTTTGTTTTTTGGGAGATCTGAAGGGCGAGGAGTCGGCGACGGCGGAGCGAGTTTTTCGCGAGTGGGATCCAACGCCCTTTGCCGACCTCGAGCTGCGCGTGCAGGGCATGGGCGCATTCCCGTCGACGGAAGAGACGCGCGTCTTGTGGTTGGGCGTCCAAGAAAATCAGGGCTTCTTGAATATGCAAGCGTCACTTGCCGCGGCCGTGGCGGCGGCGGGCCTGCCGCGCGACGAGCGCGAGTACCGTCCGCACATGACCCTGGCCCGTTTTCGCAACCCGTTCAACGGCGGCCGTATGGTCGACCTGGGCGGACGCAAAAAATTCGGCGTCTACCGAGTCGGCGAGTTGATCTTGTTCGAGAGCGTCCTGCAGGGAAACATCCTCAAGTACGTGTCCAGACTGCGCCGAGGGATTTGACTCATAACTAAAAACGCACCCAAAAACGGGAGGAACACATGACTAAGATTCCGGCTCTGATAGGCTTTGCATTTTTCACTTTCGCGGCCCAAGCGGAATTCACTTACGACGAACAGATCGCCTGTCGCGCGACCACGATCGAGAAGGTTCGCGATCTGGAACGCCGCGGTTTCACCGTCGACGTCGAGCGGACCATGGATATTTACCAAATCTGCGCGGACGAAAATGCGGGGGAGTCTTATTAT
>DAISHW010000257.1:3941-4289 GCA_036822295.1 Bdellovibrionales bacterium
GCACGAATTAGGCGCTCAGAGCCGGCTCTTGCACTCGTCAAGAGTCGGCATCTCGGTCAGCAGGCTCTCGAATTCCCAGGCTTCGCCCTCGGCGCTCGTCCAAACCGTGAGCGCATGGATATTGCCGTCGCCCCGCCGGGTGTAGAGTCCGTCGATGCGGCCGTTTTGATCGTCGAGGCCCAAAAAAACCTGTCGGCCTTCGGCATCGTAGCGGATCGCCTTCCGCATGCTGCGCTCGACCGGGTAGCGCCGAAGCGCGCCGTCGGTGATGAAGTCGGTGGTGATCGGGCGCGCCGTTTTAAAATGCACCGTCTGCAAGAGCCTTTCGCAGCCGGTCTGGCGGTTCTC
>DAISHW010000258.1:0-4278 GCA_036822295.1 Bdellovibrionales bacterium
AATATCGGGTTTAAAATCATGAAACTGTCGTACTTCGTGGTACTTCAGCGGGTGGCCATAAGTAATTTCAATAGTTTAGGGCCATAAATACCACCCCATCCAAATTAAAGAGCCCTAAATTGGGGTTCTACGGTTCTACTCACTCGATGGTGGAACTTTGGTTTATTTTTTGTTTTTCAATTCTGATATCTGCTGGAAACTTCGAGATATGTCTTGCGATCTGAGATGCGAGTCACCTGAAATCCATTCTTTTTAAGAAGTGATAAAAGTCCTCTCGGATTGTAAGGGTCTAGGTGTCCAGCACCGACTACGGCAAAAAGGCCCTTCGCGTGCATGTCCATTAGAAGCGGAACCCACAATTCATTGCGCTTCAAAGTGCTTTCTTCAGCGTTGGTACCATTATTAAGGCTGATTTCACCGCCGTATTTATATTCATCGTTGCTAGGCTGCATGGACTCTTTCACCATGGGACCGACAGCCAACGGAGGATATTTCTCAACAAAGGCTTCGATACCACACGGACTGAAAAGCTGCTCGACTGCTTCATCAATCAAAGCGTCAGACACATCCAACTCTCTCAACTCCTTGTGCGCGCCCTTGGCAAGGCGGTCAAACTGCCAATCCATCACCTCGCCATTGTCCGGGTTTTTATCCAGGAAATCCCAGTAAAGGTAAGCCATGCAAACCGCTTCTGGTCGGTAGGTATTGAAATCTTCTTTTGTCATTCCTCTCAACTGCAACAGCCTTTGAGTTTCAAGAGAAAGTAACGAGAAGCGATCCTCCCCCTTCGGCTTCCTTTCTGAGTCTAAAGCTTCACTCGCAAAAATCGGCTTTTCCTTCAATGCATTTGTGACAAAATCCGGCATTTCGCTGATGTCGACACCAACGTGAATTGTTCCCAAAACATAGGAAACCGAACCGTTTTTCTCTAAGGCGTATAAGTGCGGGTCAACAGCGCGAACAGAATCGGCGTAGGCGAATTTACTTACGCCAACTAAGATCAGGAAGATGAGTTTTGAGAGTTTTTGCTGATACATGGGAGGGTTTAACTGCAAAATTAAAACCATAAGTTGATGAGCGAAGCATTCTTCTCAGAAATACGAAGTTGCGTAGTCATTTGTAGTCACTGGGAGCTTCAAGCCAGTAAAATCAATAGGTTAGCCTGGCCCGCACAACCCCATCCAATTCAAAAAAATAAAACCAAAACCACGATTCGAGCACAAGCCTCGAAGGCATACCTACGTCCCACGGGCGGCAGGACTCGAAGCGAGGAGCGGCATTTTCGCACTCACACCAACCCCGCCGTTAACAATTCGATTAATGACCTTCACATCACATCCCAAGTGAGACGCGAGCTCACCCTGAGTTGTTCTCATGGGAACCAGGAATTCTTCTTTTAAGATCTCACCCGGCGAAGTCGGGGCTCTCACCATTTTATTCATATAACTCTCCATAGTGATAATCACAGACTTGCACTTCGGCAGGGCCGGGCGCCGTCCACTTGAAAACAATACGCCACTGATGGTGCCCTCGCAAACCACCGGACAATGCTTCAAGCCTATTGCCTGGCGGGGCCTTCAAATCTTCGAGGACTTCCGCGTAGCGAACCATATCTAACTTCCTCTTCACGACGCTCTTAACAGTAATCCAGCCAGCACCCTTTTGCACTTTCCCAGTTGAGAAGGAGCAAATTGCCATAAACATTTATACTCTTAAGAGATCCAGCGTGGCTCAAGAAATACGAATTTGCGTAGAGGTCATTTGTAGTCGCTGGCTATTTTGCCCCAGTAAATAGTCTATTTTAGCCCGCGCACTCCGTCATATCAAAACTGAATTTATTTATTTTCGCATTTTCCGATTCTGACATCTGCTCGAAATTTCGAGATAAGCCTTGCGCTTCAACGTGCCCGGGGGCCAATAAAGCTTGGCTTGTTCACGCAAAATACTCGCAGGAAGCTCATCCCAACGCGACCGGTATGTTTCAAAAAATCACCGACATATAAAATCGCGTTCGCATCTCTAGTGAACATCATCTATCGCTTTCCCCTTCTCCGCCGTCACGCGAACGCCCATTCACCATAAGATTAACAAACCTTCATGTCGCCGCGGAGAAATGACTGATCGTTTCATGAGCACTGAAGCGCCGTGCCTGGCGCCAGGCAAGTATCATTACAATTATTTAGCTCCGCATTTATAAACACCGAATTTTTCAGTTGGCGCGTCACTTCGCCGTGTCTATCATGGTCAATCGAATGGGATGCGATGATACCCATCGCATCCGGTAGGGACTTAAACGGCTTAGGAGGAGAAAATGCTTTCATACGATCGGAAGGAGCTCGGATATTACTTGAAAGACGCGCGTGAGAACGCCCAACTGACGCAAAACGAGGTCGCGGAAAAACTGGGTTACTCTTCGGCGCAGTTCATTTCGAATATCGAGCGCGGAGTTTCCGTGGTCCCCTTGCGAACTTTGGCCAATATGATTCGGCTTTACGATGTCGATGACCGCAACATCATCGGGATCTTTATCAAAGGCCAAGAGAAGGTCCTGAAAGCGATGTTCAAGAAGAACAAAGGTTCGCGGTATATTTCTGGATAACCACTGCGTCATAAATACAAATTGCATATGAAAGCGGCATACATCGAACGATACGGACGCAATCAGACTCTGAAGCTGGGGGATTTTCCTTCGCCGGCCGTCGGTGACCGCGTGTTCTCGCGCCCCTCGAGCGCGCTGGCAGGCGCTGAACGACGTGGCCCACCTTCAACCGCGGCGTCGTCGCTATCGCCTGACGGGGCATTTTAGTCCGTGCGAGATCCAAAAGGCGATTTAATCGCTCCTGAGCCCGGCGTGCGATTTTGCAAAGTGCTCTTGTCAGGAGGTTCACATGAACAAACTTGTCGACAATGCTAAAGGTGGTATCGCGATTCCCGCGGTGATGTATCTGCTGGGCGTGCCGCTGACTCTCGTCATCGTTTTGTGGCTGTTGTTCTTCCGCGGTTAGCTGAAAATCAGTTGAGAGCACGCGCGCCTAAGCTTCGACAGCCGCGGGAACTCCGATTATGTTTGACGTTCGTCTTTTCCAACCTCGGGGGGATCCGCGATGACTTGTATTCTGGCGCTACTCACTTCGACCGTGCTTTTCACCGGCTCAAACGCGCACGGCGAGACGGTGAATCATTGCCGGCAATTCGCGGCCCAACCGAAGATCGCGGCCCTGATTCAAGAGCTCTCCGCCAAGCTTAAATACGACCATAAAGAGTTCTGTGAGAATCCGCGCATCGCCGACATCTATCGCGAAGAGAAACTCGTCTACCACCGCGAGGACGACAAGTGGCATCCGTACGAGTTCGTGACGGTTCACTACTACGAATATTCCTGTCAGTACAAATACAGCTGGGACGAGGGGCGCTGGAAAGACCAGTACTGCTACAGCACGTTCTAAACGACGGCGCCCTTGAACTTCAGGCCCTTTTTCACAAAAAGCTTTTGAATGGCGGCGCGGTTGTCGCCCTGGATCTCGATCACCCCATGGCTCGGGCCGACCGCGAACGTACCGCCGCTCCCGCACTTCGATTTGAGCTCCTTGCACAGATCGCGCAAGAAGGTCTCGTGTTTCGGCAGTTGATCGATCACGGTGACCGTTTTGCCGCCGCGGCCGTTTTTCTCGATCCGCAACACCGCGACCCAATTGTTAGGAATGGCAACCGGTCCCGAAGCCGGCTTTTTCACCGCCGACTTGCCCTCTACCTTTTCCTTGTCCTTCGGGTCGTCGGACCAAACCAGCTTGGTGTCCCGGGACATATCAGAAAGTCTTCGCGTCGATGACGAAGCGATACTTCACGTCACCTTTGATGGTGCGTTCGTACGCGTCGTTGATCTGTTTCGCGTCGATCAGCTCGATGTCGGCGAACACTTTTTTCCTGGCGCAGAAGTCGAGCATCTCCTGCGTTTCCTTGAGTCCGCCGATCAGGGACCCCGCGATCGACCTGCGGCCGAAGATCAAAGACATCGCCGCCACTTGATTCGGCGTCGGCGCCGCGCCCAAAAGCACATGCGTGCCGCCGAGTTTGAGCGTACCCAAGTACGGCGAGAAATCATGCTCGGCCGAAACCGTGTCGATGATCAGATCGAGCTTTCCCGCCCATGGCGCGAAATTTCCCGGATTCGAAGTGATGACGAAGCTCCTCGCGCCCAGCTTTTTCGCGTCGGCCTCTTTCTTGGGCGAGGTGCTGAACACCGTGACCTCGGCGCCCATGGCTTTGGCGATCTTGACC
>DAISHW010000259.1:0-4241 GCA_036822295.1 Bdellovibrionales bacterium
GGAGTTGCGGGCGACGGTCGCAAGTTCGTACTCGGGATCTATCAGGCTGACAGCGCTTTTTCGTGGCGCCGCTTGCAGCATGGATGAATTGAGCTTGGGGAGCTGGTGAAGCGGATGCGGGATAAGGAAGTTGAGGCAGTCCTGACAGTGGCGAGGGGTCTTTTGAACTAGGTGTATCAATGACAGAACAACGAATTGGATTTAATGTAGAGCTATGAACGAGTTGAACAAAATCTCCGAACAATACATTGGTGTTCCTGGCGGAGCTATTTTTGTAAAACGCTGGATGCCTAGATCAACATTGAGCGAAGTCCCAGTGTTGCTTCTACATGATTCTTTAGGTTGCGTTGAAATGTGGAGAGACTATCCACGCCTGCTTTCAGAAAAGATCGGTCGAACGATCATCGCATACGACAGACTCGGATTTGGCAGGTCCACTGCCCGCGATGCACTACCATCAGTTCGTTTCGTCAGTGAAGAGTCTGAAATATATCTTGCACCACTTTTTGATAATTTAGGTATAGAGCGATTTACAGCTTTCGGTCACAGCGTTGGTGGTGCCATGTCCGTTGTATGCGCGGGGACTTTTGGTGATCGCTGTGAATCAGTCATAACTGAATCAGCCCAAGCATTTGTCGAGGACAGAACCCGGCAAGGAATAATTGATGCCAAAAAGAGTTTTGAAGATGCAAAGGTTTTCGAGAAGTTAAAGAAGTACCACGGCAATAAGACCCAATGGGTACTCGATGCTTGGATAAAAGTGTGGTTGTCTCGTGAGTTCGCATCTTGGAGCCTAAAAGATGACTTGCCTAAAATGCGATGTCCCGTACTGGCAATTCACGGTGACAATGATGAATACGGCTCTGTTAAGTTCCCGGAGATGATTTGCGCTCTTGCAGGTGGAACGGCAGAAAAGAAAATCATCTCAAATTGTGGTCACGTTCCTCACCGCGAAAAACTTGATTTGGTTTTGGATCTAATTGCCAAATTCTTAGAGAATCAACAACGGCAATCGTAGTTGGTTCGTTCTAGTCCGAGGTGCCGAACTAAATTCTTTCATTGAATATACGGTTTCGCGACGCCAAACATTCGTAGTGCGTACCTTGGCGCATCCGCGCTCTTGCGAGAGTGGGCCACGGCCAACTCGCCCGTTTTTCTTGATTTCGCAGGCGAGTCGCCGCTTTGGTGAGCACATGTCTCACTCATCAGCTTACTTTGATCTTCACCTTGGGATTTAGCTCCTGATACAGCTTAATCAGCCTGTCCGTGCTGAACTCGTCAATGCGGTGATGCAGAATCTTGCTCATCTTGGCCTTATCCACGCCAATGGCTTCGGCCAATTCATCCTGGGTCATGTGATGGGCGGCCTTGTACTGTAGGAACTTCTGGCAAATGTCCCAGCGAAACTTTTCCAGCGGCGTGGCGTCTGGAGCAATCATCAACGTGCCTTCAGCCTTCTCCAATTTGGCGCGAACCTTATCCAGTCGCTTTTTATCTGGAAAACCCATTTGGTTACCTCCTGTATGCGTTTACGACGCCGATGTAGAGCATGTCGTCTTCCAACAGCCAAACCAACTTGTATTTCTTGCCGTCCAAAACCATGTCATCGGTGGCAAAATACTCGTATGGCCCGTCGGTATCCTCTGGTTCGAAGCGCAGACCATCCAACAGTCGTACCAGGTGGAGGATAATTTCATCGTTGAGGGAACCTGAATGCTTCGTCTCATAATGAGGGTCAATAATGACCTTGGTTATCCTGCGTCCGTTCACGGTGATCGGGATGTCGCATTCTCGCCGCCGCATAAATCATACTCCCATATGTTGCCATATTTGGCAACTAAAATCTTGAAGCCTTAACTTATTGGTTCTCGGGTGCGAAATCCGATTCCGGCTTGGCTCAAGGAGCCTAAAGCCTCTGCGTCGTCCTTTGGCAGATTCAGAGACTCGAACCACCTCCAGCAATCGGCGTTGTCGCCTTCATTCTCCTTGGCCTGCTCTGCGAGCTCCTTCCGGTCCGCCTCTATTCCCGCATCGGGATGGGTTAAAATATATTGGTGGCCTTCTGCCAGTCTGGTCAGTGCGACCTTTTTGCGATGGTCGTGGCCATAGTGCTTGTCGATCCATTCAATTACGTCAGACCGAGGCCCGACCCCCTCGTCGAAAACCTCCTTCTCAATTCCTGGACGCCGAAGCCGCAGAATGATTGTCAGGAGGACTAGAAGGGCAACTACGGCGACTATAACCCACTTAAAAGAGCGTCTATCAAACATGAACACTGCTATAGCAAAGGTTGGGCCTGCAAGAAACTACATGAGCATAGTGGGTGTCGAATAGAGCAGGCACTTGTCCCAGGTAGTTTTTGTGGAGGAAATGTCCTCCGCGTCCTCCAGAATTGCTGGAGGACATAAATGGATCAAAGTGGAGTGGAAACGAATCAAAAAAAAGCCAAGCGAAAAAAGCTACCATCGTTTTCATAGACGAGAGCGGCATTTTGATGTCGCCCATAGTTCGCCGAACATGGTCTCCGCGCGGGCAGACGCCACTTGTCCGACACGCCACAAGGTCGCACAAAAAGGTCACGGCCATCGGAGCCGTTACTGTCAGATATCACGGCCGCGGAGAGCGAATCATGTTCCGTCTCCTAAAGGCCCGTAATGTGAAGTCTGCCGAATGCATTCAATTCCTAATCCAGTTCAAACAAAATATCCGAGGGCACATCATTGTCGTTTGGGATCGTCTTCAGGCTCATCGCTCCAAGGCTCTTCAGAGGTGGTTGTCGAACCAAAAGCGCGTCGAGACGGAATTTTTCCCGCCCTATGCGCCAAAATTGAATCCGGTGGAGTATCTCTGGTCGTACCTGAAGGCGACGTCGTTGGCGAACTTCGCGCCGCAGGACATTGATGATCTATTTGATGAGGCCAAGTCGTCGATTTGTGCAATCAGGCAGAAGCAAAATTTGATTCGAAGTTTTATTGAGCATAGTCCAGCAAATTCTTTTGCCTGAGATACGCTTATATTTATGCGTTACTCAATAAGCCCAAGTCAAAGTGAACGATCTGTGCCCGCTTTATGTCGGGTAGAACTTCACCGACTCCCGCCGTACCGACCTTGGGTCGTTAGGTTGATCTGGCTTTCAGGGCGGAATCCAAAGTCCGCACGCCTGTCTAACGCACTTTGGCTAATGCCGACGATCTTTCCAGTACTGATCTTAGTCATAAGACGCGGACTTGCTTTCCCGTAATATCTCACATGAAAACTACTTGATAATTCCTGGAGAGGCGATGCGTGGCCTAGGAATGAGTGAAATTTTGCTTGGTGGGGGAATCGCTCCTCTATCTTCTGGACCAAGCCGGAGACCGCCTCTGGGACAAGCTCTAAGAAAAGCTATTTCTAATTTCAAAAAAGGGCTTCAAGAGATCAATAGCGACGAATCCAATCGCCAGCTTCTTCCGGAAGCAGACAAAAACCGAAGTTCCATGAAAGGTGGGAGCTGATTTATGAGCGCTTCTCTACTTTTCGTCGAAAGCACGATTCAAGATTTAGGCGATCGCTGGCAAAGAGCGCGCGGGGCCGCTTACAGCGCGACATTTGGAGTTTCAGAAAAGGAAAATGAGTTTCTAATTGGACTGAACGATCTAGAAGAGGAAAAGTTTGAAGAGCTGTTGAAATCAATTTTTCTCAACTCTAGAAGTCTTGGCCTCAGCTACCAGAAATCTAAAAATTTAACCTGGGAAAAAAGCGACTTCACCGCATTTGCGCATAAACTCGGCTCGCCTTGCCTCGTTGGAGTCTGGGAGCAAAAGCCTTCGGCTCACATTCTCAGCCGCGAAGGCTGCGGTCTGGGCCGACAGGTCGGAAAGCGCTATTGCCAATACTGGCGAGAGGCTATTGACGGGCTAGTCATCGGAATCAGCGATGAGGTCGGGTTTGTGAGGAACAGCTCGGTTTCCGTCGAGGACGAAGAATGTATCGACGTTTTTTTCGATGAAGAGTCGAGCCCCACGGATGCGATTTGGTCCAATTCGAACAAATGGGGCGCTCTTCCTGAGAGCATCAAGTCAGACCTTGAAAGCATTCAGCAAAAATTCAACGAAATGAAAATAGACTTAAAGTTTCTTGGTCTCTCAGAGAAGAATCTGCTTTACAAACTTGAACCCAAAGAAAATTTAACCTGCGGATCCGCCGGCACTATATATCGTTCACATCTTGAGAAGCTTGTTAAAGAAAAGTTTCCGCTCTTC
>DAISHW010000260.1:0-4234 GCA_036822295.1 Bdellovibrionales bacterium
ATGCAAAGGGGGATTTGGGCTGTACGGGTCGGTCGGGAGTTTTTTATGAAATCCGCGTGGTTTTGGCTTTGGGCCCTTCCCACGCCCGCCATGGCGCAAATGGTGGAAGTTCCCGATGAACCGTCCAAGCCCGCCACCGGCAAGGCCCGGGCCCGCGAGTATTTTCAGACCCGCGAAAACGAAGTCGCTCCCGCCAAAGCGGCCCGTCGGCCGGCGCAAGAGGGCGGGACGCCCCGCTATTTGGCGCTGCACATCGGTTCGTTCTTCACGAGTTCGGCCTATAGCTGGGGCCGGAACAATCAAGAGGACGTCGGTAAACTCAACGCCGGTCTGACCTATCGTTTGGGCGAGTGGGTCAACTCGATGGATTGGGCGTTGCGCGTGGATTACACGAATTACCAGTTGGACGAGGGGAGCGCCCGCAAGCTCAGCTTCGGCGCGATTTTGACTTTCCCCGATTCGAACAGCCGCTTCCCGTTGTATTTCGGCGGGGGCTTGGGCGCCGGCTTCTTTATTAAGCAAATTGACGATCAGTCCGCGATCGCGCTCGATTACTCTTTGTTCGGCGGCGCGCGTTTTTTGGACGTCATCGACAATCTGGGCTTCATGGTCGAAGTGGGGCTGAAAAACCACCTGCATTTGCTCGAGACCGGTCAGTTCAACGGCGTGTTCATCAACGTCGGCACCGTGTTCGCGTTTTAAGATTCCATGCGTTTGATTCATCGGCCGGTTTGGGAGGGGATGTCGCGTTCTCTTCACGATATTTTCACCGATCGGCGCCCGGCCGATAAAGTGATTCAATATCATCTGCGCGCCGGCAAGAAGCTGGGCAGTCAGGATCGCCGGCTGTTCGCCGAGGGCGTTTACGATGTCGTGCGCTGGTGGCGCAGGCTTTCTTACGCGGCGGATTCGGAAGAGTATCCCGCGCTGCTCGAGGCCTGGTGCCTGCTTCATGATGTCGGGATGGGGAAGGGAATCGCGCGCTCCTTTTGCGACGCCGCGCGGGTGCGCGCGCGCTGGTCGGACCCCGGACTCCCGCGCGCGATTCGCGAATCGATTCCCGATTGGATGGACGCCTGGGGCGCCGAGCAGTTGCCCGAGCGCTGGGATGAACTTTTACGCGTACTCAACCAGCCGGCTCCCGTTTACCTGCGCGCCAATCGCTTGAAAATCACGCCCGAAAAATTGCTCGCCCGGCTCGAGCGGGAAAAATATCCGGCCACCAGAGCCGGCGAAGACGGACTCAAGCTCGCCAAGCGCGCCAACGTTTTCCAGTCACCGAGTTTTCACCAGGGCTTCTTCGAAGTTCAGGATTTGCATTCGCAAACCGTGGCGCGCGAACTCGGAGTCGAACCGGGCATGCGGGTGATCGACGCGTGCGCGGGGGCGGGCGGCAAGTCCCTGCACCTGGCGGCGCTGATGCAGGGCAAAGGCAAGATCGTCGCGCTCGACGTGTCCGGGAAAAAACTCGAGCAGTTGAAGCTCCGATCGCGTCGCGCCGGCGCGGGACTCATCGAAGCCCGCCTGATCGAAGGTTCAAAAACCATCAAGCGGCTCGACGGCGCGGCCGACCGGCTTTTGCTCGACGTTCCGTGCTCCGGCATGGGTATCCTGAGACGCAACCCGGACGCGAAATGGAAGCTCACGCCGGAAGACATCGAACGCGTCGGGGGACTTCAGCGCGAAATCCTGGCCGAATACCCGCGCATGTGGAAGCCGGGCGGGGTGATCGTGTATGCGACATGCTCGATCATGCCCGATGAAAATTCGCGGCGCGTACGCGAGTTCCTTTCTCAAAATGAAACGCGCTTTTCTCTCGAAGAAGAGCGAACCCTGTGGCCCGAAGTCGACGGTCCCGACGGCTTTTATTTCGCGCGCTTCAGACGCCATTAGGCGGGTCTTAAATTGAGACCGATTCACAAAGGTTTCGCGATTAAGGTCCAGTTTTAGCTAAACTGATACGGATGAAACGTCGGTACGTATCCTTGGTTATCTGTGTCTTGGCAATGACCTTCATGCTCACGCAGTTTCAGAACTGCGCGCCGGCCGGGTCCTTACCCGAAGCTTCGGCCGTGGGCGGCGGCGGCGACGGCGAAATCCGCATCGTCGACGACATGAACAAAACAGAAATTCAATTCGCGGCCGAAAGCGTTCAGATCCACGACGAAGCGCCGGCCACGGGCGTGCAAGGACTCTGCAACCGCGTCCACAACGGCGCGCATCTGCGCTGGGCCGTTTGGGCGGGACGGCGGAACATGGCGCCGCTCGCCGCGGGCGACAGCCTTTGCCAGGGCGGACAGTTCAACGTGCAAATGGATCAACTCGACAGCCTGGTCTGCGGCGTTCAGCACTTGCTGGTGGTCGAGGGCGATTGGGGCGGCTCGACCTTCACGCACGTGACTCGTCGCTGCCAACCTTTGGTGTCCGAAGAGATCGCCGTACCCGATGGCGCGCCGATGGGCACCTCGTGCTCGCTCGAGTATCAACCGGCCGTCGACGCTGAAAATCGTTGCGTGCAGATCTGCTATCGCGACAACAAAGTGGTCGCCAGCCGCGGCGTCGAAGTTTCTCAGTGCAACTCGCTTCGCAGCAAGCTCGCGGGCCCTTGAAAAAGGGCTGGCCGTTAGGCCGGTCCTGTTGACCGGTTTCGCAAACACCACCACCATAATAGAGTGAATCTCGAACAAGCTCTGTCCTACGTAACCCATCGAAGCGAATCCATTATTCAATGGTTGTTCTTCACCATTTTGCTGCTGGCGGGTTACTTGATCGCGCGCGGCCTGTTCGGCAAGTCGGCGAGCGCATCGGCCGAGGCTCCGGCGGAATTCCAAGCCGCGCTTCAAAAGATCCTGGATCAGACCGCGAAGCTCGAAAGCGTGTCGCTCGATAAACTGGGCTCCGCGGATCTCGCCGGCGTCGACGCCCAAGTGCAGGCGCTGAAGACCGAACTGCAGACGCGCGAGGCGGAGCTGGCCCAATACAAATCGGGCGGAGGCGGTAGCGGCGGTAGCGGCGGTAGCGGCGGCGAGATGACGGCCGACGTCAGTTCGCGCATCAAGGAGCTTGAAGCCAAGCTCGCCGAATACGAAATCCTTGAAGACGACATCGCCGATCTCTCTCTTTACAAAGAAGAGAACACGCGTCTGCGCGCCGAGGTTGAAAAGATCAAGACGGGCGGCGGCGCGGCCGCCGCGGATACCGGCGGCGCGGCTCCGCGCACCGCCGAGGGCCAAGGCGACGACATAGTCGCCGAGTTCGCCGAAGCCGTGAAAGACGAGCCCGCCGCGAGCGAGCCGTCCGCCCCCCTTGACATGCCCGAGAGCGACGATCCCATGAAGGATTTTGAAGCCGCGATGAGTGTCGCCGAAGACCCGGCCGCCGCCGCGGAAGCCGCGCCCGAACCCGCGTCTCCGGAACCAGAGCCGGAGCCTGCACCGGAACCTGCACCTGCACCTGCACCTGAGCCCATTCCTGAACCCACTCCTGAACCTTCACCCGCGCCCGAACCGGTCGCCACAGCACCAGCTCCGGCTCCGGCGGCCACGCCAGTTCCGGCGCCTGCAGCAGCGGCACCAGCTTCACCACCTGCGGATGCGGGGCCTCCGGGTGAAGCCGATGATCTCTTCGCTGAATTCGCCTTTGAGAAGGCGGATCCTGCGGACGAGGCCGGATCTCTCGACACCGACAAGATGATGGAAGAGATGGCCGCTCTCGTCACCGGTGAAACCGCCAGCGCCGACGACGCGCTCAAGGAGTCCATCGACACCGACAAAATGGCCTCCGAGGCTTCGACCTTCGAGAAGTCATGATCTCGCTCCTGGCTTTTTTCTGCCTGCAATCCCACGCCACCGTGTCGATCTCTCCGGAACATCTGCTCGAAAGCCCGATTGAAACGCGCGTGCGTGAATTCAAAGCGCAAGGCGATCAAGGCGTGCGCTCATTGCGGGCGATCGCGTTCGACAAAAAACAACCCTTGCGCCTGCGTTGGCCCGCGCTCACCACGATAGGCCGCTGGGATGCGATTCACTTTCGCGACGATCTGGACCGCGCGCTCGCCAGCCCCGATTGGTTCATGCGCAACGCCGCGCTCATCGCCCTTAAAAACGACGAGCGCACCAGAGCGGTCGCGTGGTCCATGAAGCTGTTGAGCGATCCGGCGCTCGTCATCCGCACCCAAGCCGTACGCAATCTCATCGACCTGAGCGCCATCGAAGCCGAGCCCGATCTATGGAAG
>DAISHW010000261.1:0-3579 GCA_036822295.1 Bdellovibrionales bacterium
ATCAAGACGACCTCGAAATCACCGCCCAGCGCTTTTTCAACGCCCTCTTCCCCGTTGTTGGCGATCTCGATGATCGCGCCCGTGCGGCTCAAAAACTGCTGAATCAGAAACTGATTGTCTTCGGCGTCTTCGACCAACAGGATCCGCTTGCCGCGCAGCACTTCGCCTTCAGGCAATTCCGGAATCGCCGGAGTCGCGTTCAATTCACGGCTCACGTCGGCTTCGATCCAGTTGCAATGTTCGGGGATGTCGACTTCGACCGTGGCCACGAATGTGCTTCCGGTGCCCGGCGCGCTCGTTTGCAATCGCACGTCGCCGCCCAGCGCGCGGGCAAGACGTCTTGCCAACGCGAGCCCCAAGCCGGTGCCGCCGAACAGTCTGGTGGTCGAGGTGTCGGCCTGTGAGAACGGTTGGAAGATCTTCTCGGCACTGTCCGGATCGATGCCGACGCCGGTGTCTTTGACGGTGAAATGCAGAAACGATTTGCCGTCCATATTGGAAACCAGCCGCGTGCTCAGAGTCACCGATCCGCGCGGCGTGAACTTCAAAGCGTTGCCGATGATATTGAGCAGAACTTGGCGCAAGCGGGTGGAATCCGTGATCACGTGACTCGGCATCCGCGCCGGAGCTTCAAACTTCAGCTGAATGCCTTTCTTGTTGGCCTGAACCGTCATGAGCGTGCGCAGTTCCAAGAGCATCTCTAAGACGGGCGTTTCGATTTTCTCGGTGCGCAGCTCGCCCGACTCCACCTTCGAAATATCCAAGATCTCGTCGACGATCTTCATCAGCTGTTGGCAATTGCGCCGCACGATCGCGACGCTCTTCATTTTCTCTTCCATGTTCACGGCGGGATCGACCAGGAGTTCCGTGAAACCCATGATCGCGTTCAGCGGCGTGCGGATTTCGTGGGACATGTTGGCCAGGAACTGAGTCTTGGCTTCGTTGGCGGCTTCGGCGGTCCGCTGCGCCTCGCGCATGCGTTCCTCGAACGTGCGGCGATCGTGAATGTCGGTGCAGGTGCCGAGCCAGGCGATGACGTCGCCGTCCGTGTTGAGCTCCGGATCGGCTTTGATCCAGTGCCATCTGTATTCGCCGTCGGCCCGGCGAATCCGGCATTCGCATTCGTAGCGCGCGCGGACGTCCATGGCCCGGCGCCAAACTTTAAGCGTACCCGGCAAGTCTTCCGGATAAATCGCGTCCTGCCAGCCCGTATCCAAACTCCCGGGCAAGCTCATGCCGGTGTACGTGATCCAAAATTGATTGCAGTATTCAAGTCCCCCGCTCGGATTCGCGCGCAGGACCATATGCGGAATCGATTCCGCCAAGTTGTTGTAGCGCCGCAAGTTCTCCATATCGGCGATCTGCTTGGCTTGATCGCGCACCAATCGGCCTTTCAAATGCAGCTCGGCGAAAATCGCGACCTTGGAGCGCAGGATGACCGGATGTAATCGACCGCCCCGGCCTCGTACCCACGATAAACGTAACGTTCATCGTTGTTGATCGCCGTGACGAACAGGATCGGCACGTTCCTGTAGCGCGGCATCGCGCGGATGAGCTCGGCGGTTTCAAAACCGTCGAGCTCGGGCATCTGCACGTCGAGCAGGATCATGGCGAAGTCGTGATGATCCAGGTGCGCGAGCGCTTCGCGTCCCGACCGCGCCTTGACGAGTTCGTAGTCGCGGACCTCGCTGAGCAGCGCTTCGAGCGCGATGAGCCCGTCTTCGCGGTCGTCGACGAGCAGAATTTCAACGTTACCCCTAGTTCGCACGCGCCGCACTCTTCACCATCAACCAGTCATAGATCGTTGCCAAAAGCGTTTCTTCATCGACTGGTTTGGTGATGTAGTCGCTCGCGCCCGCGGCCAAACACTTCTCGCGATCGCCTTTCATCGCCTTGGCGGTCAGCGATACGATCGGGATCGCGTGGTGAACCGGGTTTTCGCGGATTCTTTGCGTGGCCTCCAAGCCATCCATCTCGGGCATCATCGTGTCCATCAGGATGAGTTCGATCTCGCGGTTCGTCTCGAGCAGATCCAGAGCCTGGCGACCGTTTTCGGCGTGGAAGACCTCCATGCCGTGGCCCTTCAAAACGCTGTTGATCGCGAAGATGTTCCGGATATCGTCATCGACGATAAGAATCTTGCGGCCCGTGAAGTCCACGCCCGCGGGCAGCGTCGCGCGCGGCGAAATCTGCTCGCGTTCGTCCGAAGACGGGCTGATGTCGGGACCGGCGTAACGCTCAGGCAGATAGAGCCGGAACGTCGACCCGCGCGCGGGCTCGGATTCGACTTCGATGATGCCGCCGAGCAACCTCGCGATCTCGCGCGAGATCGTAAGACCAAGGCCCGTGCCGCCGTATTTGCGGCTGGTCGTGCCGTCGGCCTGCTGGAAGGCCTCGAAGATGAGCTTCTGCTTCTCGAACGGGATACCGATGCCGGTGTCGGTGACCGAGAAGACGAGCATCGATCCGGCGTGGGCCGCGTGGTCGCGGTGGATCTGCATGCGCACCAGTCCGCGCTCGGTGAACTTGAAGGCGTTCGACAACAGATTCTTGAGAATCTGGTGCAAACGGCTTTCGTCCGTGAACATGTTGATCGGTACGTCGCGCTCGACCTCGAGCTGGAACTCGAGATTCTTGTGTTCGGCGACCGGCTTGAAGGTCTGCTCCAGGTACGTGACGACGTCTTGAATCTCGACCGCCTTGGGATTGACCGGCATTTTGCCGGCCTCTACTTTCGAGAGATCCAGGATCTCGTTGATCAGAGCCAGCAAGTCGTTGCCGGCCGAGTGCACGGTGCGCGCGTACTTCACCTGATCTTGCGAGAGGTTGCCGTCTTTGTTGTCGGCCAGGGTCTTGCTCAGGATCAACAAGCTGTTGAGCGGCGTTCGCAGCTCATGCGACATGTTGGCCAAGAATTCCGACTTATACTTCGAGATGAGCGAGAGTTGCTCGGCTTTTTCCTCGAGACTGCGGGACGCCAGCTCGACCTCTTGGTTTTTCACCTCGAGCAGCTTCGCCTTGTCTTCGAGCTCCGTCGCTTGCGCTTCGAGCTCCGCGTTCGAGCGTTTGAGCTCGGCCAGAAGTTCTTCGGTCCGCATCGAGCTCGAGATCATGTTCAAGATCACTCCCACGGAATCCATCAGCTGATCCAGGAAACTGATGTAGTTCTGCGAGAACGGTTTGAGCGAGGCCAACTCGATCACGGCTTTCAATTCGCCCTCGAAGAGCACCGGCAGCACGATGATGTTGCGCGGGCTGATTTCCAGAAGCGAGGAAGAAATACGCAGATAATTTTCGTCCGGCTGGATGATCAAGATGCGTTTTTTCTCGAAGGCGCACTGCCCAACCAGGCCTTCTTTGAGCTTGTACTTGCTCGAAACACCGCGCCGTTCGGTGAACGCGTAGCTGGCGATCAAGGCCAGCGTCGTTTCGCTTTCATTTTCGGCGTTGTCGGCCATGAAGAACGCGCCATGACGGGCGTCCACCAGCGGCGTCAGCTCGGACATGATCAGCTGCGCGACCGCGGTGATCGAACGCTGGCCTTGCATCATGCCCGAGAAGCGAGCAAGATTGGTCTTC
>DAISHW010000261.1:3589-4210 GCA_036822295.1 Bdellovibrionales bacterium
AGGTCGTGTCTTTCAGATTCGAGATCATCTGGTTGATGTTGTCTTTGAGCGCCGCGACCTCGCCTTGCGCTTCGACTGTGATCGAACGGGTCAAGTCACCTTTCGTGACCGCGGTCGACACTTCGGCGATCGCGCGCACCTGGCTCGTCAAGTTGCCCGCTAGCTGGTTCACGTTGTCGGTCAGATCTTTCCATGTTCCCGAGGCGCCCGGCACTTTCGCTTGGCCGCCGAGTTTGCCTTCGATACCCACTTCACGCGCGACCGAAGTCACTTGATCCGCGAATGTGCGGAGCGTGTCGGTCATGGAATTGATGGTCTCGGCGAGCGCCGCGACCTCGCCCTTGGCTTCGATCACGAACTTCTGGCTCAAGTCGCCGTTGGCGACCGCGGTCACGACCTTGACGATGCCGCGCACCTGTTTGGTCAAGTTCGACGCCATGAAGTTCACGTTGTCGGTCAGATCCTTCCAAGTGCCGAGAGCGCCCGGCACTTTCGCTTGTCCGCCGAGCTTTCCTTCGATACCCACTTCGCGGGCCACCGAGGTCACTTGATCCGCGAAAGTCTTAAGCGTGTCGGTCATGGAATTGATGGTCTCGGCGAGCGCCGCGACCTCGCCCTTGG
>DAISHW010000262.1:0-3792 GCA_036822295.1 Bdellovibrionales bacterium
AACCGAACCGAGGGGCGGAGTTTCCAAGTGGGACTGATTCCCGAAACGCTCAAGCGCACCAACCTCGACGGTCTGGAAATCGGCGCCGGCGTGAACCTTGAAATCGACAACATGGCTCGGGGCCTGATCCACTTCGAAAATTTGAAAGGGGCCGGGGCATGAGTCTTGATTCCATTTCCGACATCATCGCGGATATCAAAGCCGGCAAGCCCGTCATCTTGGTGGATGACGAGGACCGCGAAAACGAAGGCGATCTGATCGTCGCCGCCGATTACATCACTCCGCAACTCGTGAACTTCATGGCGGTCGAAGCGCGCGGGCTCATTTGCCTGTCGATGACGTCCGAGCAGATTCAGCGCCTTGACCTCCCCCTTATGACGAAAGAGGAGCGTAACCGCGCGCCGCTTCGAACCGCGTTCACCGTCAGCATTGAAGCCGCCAAGGGCGTGTCGACGGGGATCTCGGCCGCCGATCGGGCGCTCACCATCAAAGTCGCGGCCAATCCGATGGCGAAGCCCGACGACGTGATCGTGCCCGGGCACGTGTTTCCGATTCGCGCCCAAGACGGCGGGGTGCTCAAACGCGCCGGACACACCGAAGCCAGCGTGGATCTCGCGCGCCTTGCGGGACTCAATCCCGCGGCCGTCATTTGCGAGATCATGAATCCCGACGGCACCATGGCGCGCATGGGCCAGTTGGTGGAATTCGCCAAAAAGCATGGCGTGCGCATCGGCACGATCGAATCGTTGATTCGCTACCGCATTCAAAACGAATCGTTCCTGGTCGAGCGCGCGCAATCGAAGCTGCCGACCGGTTTCGGCGGGGATTACCGCATCCACGTTTTTGAAAATTCGCTCGATGGTCGCGAACACGTCGCGGTCGTCAAAGGCCATCTGAACCCGGATGAGCCCGTGCTTGTGCGCGTGCATTCCGAGTGTTTGATGGGCGACGTGTTCCGTTCGACCCGCACGCGCTCGGGCGAATACTTGGATTTGTCGTTCCAGCGCATCAACGACGAGGGCCAAGGCGTCGTCGTGTATCTGCGGCTCGAAGACATGGGCCATCGTTTGCGCCAACGCGTGCAGAGCTACCAGCTTGTCGATCAAGGCACTCCCGCGACAGAGGACGCCAAGCGCGCCTTCCGTTCCGACGATCGCGATTACGGCATCGGCGCGCAGATCTTGCGCGCCCTGGGAATCCGTAAACTTCGCCTGATCACCAACAATCACGCCAAACGCGTGGGGCTCAAAGGCTACGGACTCGAGATCGTCGAGGAAATCCCGCTGCCCTTAAACACGGAACCTTTCGCCGACCAAGAGGACTGACGCATGTTCATTCAAGGCCAGATGAAACCCAAAGACCGCTGGAAAATCGGTATCGTCACCGCGCGCTTCAATTCCGAGATCACCGAACGTCTCGAGGACGGATGTTTCCAACGCCTGCTCGAGCTCGGCGTAAAACCCGGGCAGATCATCCGCGTGCGCGTGCCCGGCGCCGTCGAAATTCCGATCGCCGCCGCCAAGCTGATCCAACGCGAATGCGACGGCGTCATTGCGCTGGGCTGCGTGATTCAGGGTGACACGAAGCATTTCGACTACGTTTGTAACGCGGTCGAGCGCGGTTGCACCCAAGTCATGCTCGAAACGAAAAAACCCGTGATCTTCGGCGTGCTCACCACGGACAATGACGAACAGGCCCAGGCGCGAGTCGGTGGAGCCCATGGCCACAAAGGTCGCGACGCGGCCGACACCGCGATTGAAATGTTAAGCTTGATGGAGCTGATCTGATCCGATGAACGAAGTCGAACTGCAGCAACAAGAGGGGCAGAAGCGCCGGCGTGAGCTCGGCACCGTTCTTCTTTTGGCCGTGGTTTTTCTGGTTCTGACCGCGATCGAGTACAAACTCTTCGGGATGAGCCAGCAGCTGCCGTTCGCGCACTCGATCTTTTTCCTGGGCCTCGTCAACTTCAATATCATCTTGTTCCTGCTGCTCTTCTTCTTGATCTTTCGCAACGTCGTCAAAATTTTCAGCGAGCGACAGTCGGGGCTGGCCGGAAAGACTTTAAAGGCCAAGCTGATCGCCGCCTTCGTGCTGTTCAGCTTCGTTCCGACCACGCTGATGTTCATCGTCAGCGTGTTCTACATCAACAACAGCTTCGACAAATGGTTCTCCGAAAAAATGGCGGGCGTGCTGAAGAGCTCGCTGGAAGTCACCAACTCCTATTACCTTTCGGCCAAGCGTAAGAACTATCACTTCGCCGAACGGGTCGCGCAAGACTTGATGAACACGCCGAGCGCCGATTGGGGTAAGCGCCTGGTCGATCTTCGCAAGCGTTACTCGCTCGACTCGGTGGAGTATTATCCCTCGCTCTTCGGCCAGCGCGTCGTCAGCGTGAGTCCTGATGAAGCGCTCCCGGAAGTGCCGCCGCTCTCGCTCGAATTGCTTGAACGCGGTATCAAAGATCGAAACGAAGCCTCGGCCATTCATCAATCCGAGAACGGGAACTTGGTGCGCGTGATCTTTCCGGTGGGTGGAAAGCAGGCCAGGGGGGCGGTCGTCGTTTCGACGTTCATCCCGCTGTCGCTCATCGCCAAAATGGACGATATCGCCAAGGCCTACGAGGACTTCCGCGACGTCAATCCGCTCGAGGGCCCGATCAAATCCATCTATCTGATCATTTTGGTCTTGATGACCTTGACCATCATGCTCGGCGCGACGTGGTTTGGATTCTATCTGGCGCGCCAGCTGTCGGTCCCGCTCGAAGAGCTGGGCGAGGCCGCCCAGCGCGTGGCGGGGCGCGATTACGCCAAAGTCGAAATCACCTCGGGCTCTCGCGAGATCAACCAACTCGTGCGCCACTTCAACCATATGACCGCCGAACTCGAGACCAGCGAACGCGAAGTGCGCGAGGCCAATCAATCGCTCAGGCAAACCCTCTCAAGGCTCGACGAGCACTCGCGTTACATCGAAGTCGTGCTAAGTACCGTGAGCACGGGCGTGATCTCGCTCGATCGGCAGGGCCAGATCACCATGGTCAACCAGCACGCGGCCAAGCTGCTCGAGACGCCGCCGATTAAGCTGGTCGGCAAACACATGCGCGACGTGCTCGACAAAGAGTATTACCAAATCCTCGACAACATGATCGAGCAGATGAAGGCGCACAAAGCCGAAAGCATCCAGCGCGAAGTGCGCATTCAAATCCGCGGCCGCTCGATCCCGCTGCAAATGACGCTTTCGTTCCTGACGGACGAAAATCAAACCGAAATCGGCAAGGTGCTCGTGTTCGACGATCTGACTCCCGTGCTGGGCGCCCAGCGCGCGGCCGCGTGGACCGAGGTCGCCCGTCGTATCGCCCATGAGATCAAAAATCCGCTGACGCCGATCAAGCTCTCGGCCGAACGGCTCGAGAAGAAATTCGGTCACCAGATCCAAGACGAAGCCTTCCACGAATGCGTGCGCCGCATCGTCGACCAAGTCGATTCGCTGAAGAATCTGGTGAACGAGTTCAATCAGTTCGCGCGCCTCCCGCGTTCGAATCCGGTTCCGGGTCATTTGAACAAAATTATTTCCGAGGCCCTCGTGCTTTTTCAGGGCGAAACGAAGCCGGTGCAATTCGAAGCGGATGAGACCTTGCCGCAGTTCGTATTCGATCCGGATCAAATGCGCCGAATCATCAACAACTTGGTCGATAACGCGCTGGCCGCGGTGGTGGATAAACCCGATGGCCGCGTTGTGATTCGGACTCACTATGATAGTGTGCTGAAGATCGCGCGGGTCGAGGTCGAAGACAAC
>DAISHW010000262.1:3802-4195 GCA_036822295.1 Bdellovibrionales bacterium
TATCACCACCAAAACTCAAGGCACCGGGCTTGGGCTCGCCATCGTGAAGCGCATGGTAGAGGACCACCAGGGCTTTATCCGCGCGCTCAGCGACGGCCGCTCCGAAACCAAATTCGTGATTGAACTGCCGGTGGTCGAAAACGCCGAAAAAGCCAATATCATTCGCGCCAAAGAACGGCGCGGGGAGAACTGGGTATGAAGAACAACGCCAAAATTCTGATCATCGACGACGAAAAAGCGATCGGCGAAGTGCTGGCCGCGTCTCTCAAAGATGACGGCTTCACGGTCGACACCGCGTTCAGCGGCCGCCAAGGCTTGCAAAAGATCCGCGAGTTCCCGCCCGACATCGTTTTGCAGGACATCTGGATGCCCGGCGAACTCGACGGCCTGCAG
>DAISHW010000263.1:0-902 GCA_036822295.1 Bdellovibrionales bacterium
TGAAGGCGACCGCATGGTGATCACCATGGCGAACGGCAGTCGCGCGGCCTTTCGCGGCGACTATCCCTTCATCGATGAAATCAGCAGTGATTTGCGCATCCAAGAAGAGCCGGCCATCGACATGGCGCCTGGCGGCCATTTCGAAATCGTCAGGTCGAACGGCGTGGTGCTCGACACGGGATGGGCGCTCGGCAATCGCGCTTACAAGGATCCGAAGGGCGTGAGCGTTTTCAAAAGGCCGGGGCAACCCGATTGCAAGGTCGCCAACGACTCGATTTTCGCGTATTTCGACCCGCTGACGCGCGAACCTTATCCGCAACCGATATTCATGTACGGCGCGCCGGAAGCGTTGACCGCGTTTCTCAACCGGCGCTGCGTTTGGTAGCGAATTAAAACTGGGTCTTCAAACCCGAATTCGTGCAGATCGCGGCGAACTCCGGGTGGAACAAGAATATGTTTTCCACCTGCTCAAGCGTCGCCCCGCCCTTTCGCATGTTTTCGATACCCGTGGGATTGTCACCCGCCATGGGCGCGCGTCTAAAGGCCACTTGGTACAAGTGCGCTATGTAAGTCTTGTTCTTCGCCGCTGAGTAATCCGTCGCGGCCGGACGCAGGGGGTCCGTATTGAGCAACGCCTGAGCGATCCCAATGCAGCCCGCGAGTTTGGAGTTGTATGAATTCTCCAAATAAGCCATCGAGGCCGCGGGCGTAGCCTTGTTATAAATCGCCTTGTACATGATGTTGATGTACAACCTGAGCTGCGAAGTTACGACCGAGCCGCTCGAAGAACTGCTGCTGCTGCTCGAACTCCCGCTGCTCGAGCTGGAACTGGAGCTGCTACTGCTCGAACTCCCGCTGCTGGAACTGCTGCTCGAGCTACTTGAGCTGCTGCCACTTGAACT
>DAISHW010000263.1:974-2392 GCA_036822295.1 Bdellovibrionales bacterium
CCGCCACTCTTAAGCGCCGAATAGGCCGCGAAATAGCGCGTGCCCATATGCACTTGCGCCTGCGCGCTGAAATGAATGTCATCGGCGATGCCCGTCGCTTGCCGATTCGAAGTCAAACCGGTCGACTCGACATAACCCGTGCAAGGTAAAGATTGGGCCAGGCCGATCAGCGCGTTTTTGAATTGCGCTTTGGTCGCGGGCAGATTCGGAAGCGTAGGCTCGGTCCATGCCGGCACGGGTTCGCCCATGATAAAGGGCACGCATGTCGAACTCGGAAAGTCCCTGCGGAGCGCCGTGATCAATCCGCGCGTACGATTGATGAACGCGTTCATCGAGGGAACGAGCTGATAATAACCCGTCGGGGCCGGAGGCACCGAGTGGGCCGCGATATCCGACTCGCCTTGATGCCATAGCACCGCGACGAGCCGCGCGTCCTTTTGCGCAAGCGCGAGTGGGATCCTGGCCTTCATATCCGGATATAAAATCGTGTCCGGATTGCCCGGCTCGGGAGCCTGGGCCCAATGAAAGATGCTGGATCCGCCGTACGCGGCCGGCACGATTAAAACTTGGCGGCCGCTCGCCAACATCGTGCGCGCGTAGCGCCGCGCGAACGACATGCCGGGGCCTTTATAAGGCCAGTTTTCATCCAACAGCCAGTGATGAAGCGGATCTTTTCCCGGAACAAGCTTGCCGTTGGAATTGCCGAAGCGCCCGACCTGCACGATTTTACTGTCTTGAGCTTCCAAACCGGGTTCATCGACGGCCGGACCGGCGCCCTGGCCGGCGGCGTTGCTCTGACCGGCGATGACGATGACGTCATAGCCTGTCACGGCCGCGGGACCGCTCTGGAAACCTTGATAGGTACCGTCGGTCTGGATCGCCCCGCCATCGCCGAGCCTGCCGCTGTCGCCGGCGATCGACGAGGACATCTCCGCTTCGTAGCCTCCCGCGGATGACGACCGGTAACCGGAGCAATTTTGGAACGCGAAGAAAACGCAAAGCGCGCCGACGAAACTGAGAGATAACCCGCGAAGACTCTTCATAACACCCCAACGGAACGTTTTTTATGGCTGTGTTTTTAAGTCTGCGCCGTTCTGAACAAAAAAGAAAGCCCAGGATCTCAATATGAGACAGCCGGGCCAGATGAAAACGGCGATGGCGGGCGTTAAGCGTCCTGGCCTAACAAGGCTTTTTCGCACAGATCGAAAGGCATGGGACCAGAAAGCAGGATATGATCGTTGAACCAGCGCTCGGTGAAGTCCTTGCCTTTCACCGCCTTCGCGCGCGCCTTCATGTCGCGCAAACTCTTCAGACCGAAATAATAGCTCGGCGCCTGGCCGGGTGAGCGCCAGGTGTAGCGCTGGTATTCGCCGCGCGCGAAACTCTCGGCCAAACCGATGTCGGTGACAAACGTATCG
>DAISHW010000263.1:2402-3856 GCA_036822295.1 Bdellovibrionales bacterium
CCCGCCTGCACCATCGGTTCCAGGAACGCGCGCCCCACGCGGAACAGGATCGATTGGACCGCGCCGTAACGCTCGCGGGGCTCGTGATACGGCATCATCAGGTCTTCGATGTACATGGCCCAACCCTCGAGCACCGTCGAGTTCGTCCCCATGGTCGCGCGAACGCGCGTGCCCGAGGTCGAGAGATGGCAGAATTGCAAGCCATGGCCGAAAACCTCGTGAGCCGTCAGCGTCATCGCCGCCGCCCGATACGAGCAGTCCTCGTCCATCGGCAAGCCCTCGGCCGTGACCGGAAAAACGTATTCCGGCACATCCGCGGCGTTTGGCGCGAGCGCCGGCGGCACGTTCACGTGCTGAAACGGCGTGATGACGTTCTCGGCCGCCGTTCCAATGCGGATTTGCGGCGGCACTTGGGCCAACGTCATCAGGTCCTCGCGCCGAATGATCGCTTCGATTTCGGCGACGATATCGTGGGTGAACCGCATCAGCTCATCCGTGCCGGTGATGCCCTGGGCGCGTAGCGCCGCGGACACGTGAAACGGGGTGCGCTCGCTTTTCGGCAAGCCAAGTTCGGCGCCGATCCGCTCGGCGAGCTTTCGCAGCTCCGGCATCAGGATTCGGTAATCTTCAAGAGCCCGGCGTTTGAGCTCGTCGGGTGAAATCGTGATGCCGTAGCGACGCAACTCATGCTCGTAATGAGCCCGCGGCAGGTTCGTGGCGCGGGCCCGCGGCAGGATATTCTCGCGGATAAAATCGTCGACGGCCGCGACTTGCGCCGTGAATTCCTGGAAAAGCGCTTCGTCGTAAACCCGGCCCTCGCGCAGCAGAGTCGCCACCTCGTCCGCCATGAGTCGCGAGTTTTCCAGGTAATCCGCCACCTGCTCGCGATGGGGCCAGAGTTTTTCCGGCGTCGCCGCCGCGACGGAATCCCGCATCTCTTTCAACCAATGGCTCAGCGTGCGTTGCTCCATCATGGCGCGAAAGCGGGCACCGGCCTTGCGTTTACGGGTCGCGCTCGTTTGCGGGTTGACCAGGGTGAATAAACTCCCGTAGATGATTTCACTCGCGGGATAAAAGCGTATCTCTTTTTGCGCGAAAGTCAGCTGCGCTTCGCCAAGCTCGATCGTCCGCCGCATCAGATCCAAATCAATCCACATTTCACGGTCGCCCGCGTGCCTTGCGGCGAGCGTCTCGACCTGCGCGGACCATCGTTTTAAGAACTCGGCGTAACGCGTCTCTGGCTGACTGGCGTAATCGGTGGCTTTGCCGTCGAATCGGTACAAACCGGCATCCGATGCGTGTTCCGGATATATCTCACCCAGCTGACTATAAAAGCTGTGCGCAAGGACCGAAGACGGCCGCGAATGAACGGAAGCGGCGAAAATCGCAGAGGAGCTCACCAGCAAAGACAATAAGAACGACATCGACCACCTCCGGAAACGGAAGGCGCCTGT
>DAISHW010000263.1:3866-4194 GCA_036822295.1 Bdellovibrionales bacterium
AGAGTCGCTTAAAATCGAAAAATCAAGAACCCAGCATGAAAAAATCACCGCCTGAAACCAGCGTCCAGGCGCTGGGCGGAGTGACCGCTAAACTTGAAAACCGCCCGTGATTAAAAACTCGTTTCAGTGACGCCCGGAGCTTCCGCGAATTTACTTAAGTAATCCTTGAGCCAGGGATACTCGTCGATTCGCAGCAAATCGCGCCGGCAGGCCCAATACGCGTAGGCATAGACGCTCATCGAAGCGTAATTCCAATGCCTCGCCGGATCGAGTTGACCGACCCACGGACGCAGGAACTCCAGATTCGCGGGAATGCGCGAACGCTGGC
>DAISHW010000264.1:0-4187 GCA_036822295.1 Bdellovibrionales bacterium
TTCACCACGCTGATGGTGGCCGAAGGCCTGACTCACCGCGGGGAATATAAGGAAGCGCTCGGCAACCTGATCGCCTATTACCAAAAGAACCCGACCTCGGCGAACTTGGAAAGCTTCAAGAGCCGCATCTTGCGCAACATCGCCAATGAAATGAAGCGCGAGGTGGATAGCGGCGATTTCATGAAGGCTTTGGCTTTTTATTCGCAGTACTCGGGCACCTGGTTGAAGAACACCGACCGCATCGACGTGCCGTTCTTCTTGGGCGGCGCATATGAAAACGCGGGCGCATATCCCGAAGCGGAAAAGATCTACTCGCAGGCGCTCGCGCACCGCCAAAGTTTATTGGGCACATCGGCCGAAAAAGAAAAGAAAGTCCAGGAGCATTTGCCGTCCCTGAACAGCCTGCACCTGCGTCTGGCGGCGACCCAAGTGCAAGATCGCGATTACATGGACGCGTTCGGGCACCTGAAGTCGATCGGCGCGGGAGCGGATCTGTCGCCGGCCGAAACGGTCGAGCGCGTGCAGCTCAGCGCCGCCATCGCCGAACAGCGCAACGATCACGCGCTGGCCCGCCAAGCGCTGCAGGAACTCGCCCGCAAATGGCACGGCGATCCCGCGCTCGTGGCGCCCGTGAATTTGCAGCTCGCGCACACGTTCATGAAGCTGGGTAACGCCAAAGAAGCGGAAAGCTACGCCAACAAAGTTCTGGAGGCCGAGGGCGGCGAAACGAAATTGGCGGACAAGACGGTGGCCGGAGCTTTGGCCGTGAAAGGCGACGCCCTATTCGCGCAGAAAAAAGCCGTCGCGGCGGTCGAAACTTATCAGAACCTGCTCGAGCGCTTCGAGAGCAAGCAGGCGCTCGCCAACGTTCGTTACAAGGCCGGGGAAATTCTTTTCGATCGCGGCGACGTGCAGGGCGCCGCCGACATCTGGCGCAAACTCGAAGGCACGCCGAACGAATTTCTATGGAAGATCGGCCGCGAAAAGCTCGAAGACGCAAAATGGCAGGACGACTACACCAAGTACATGAACCGCATTCCCGCGGTCGCGACCTCGAAAAAGGGAGAGTGAGCAGTGATCCAGATCGCCGACTCGAAAATGAAGAAGATCTACGAAATGGCGGAAAGCGTGGCGGTCAGTCGCGCGGCGGTGCTGATCGCCGGCGAAAGCGGGACGGGCAAGGAATTGCTCGCGCGTTTCATCCACGCGAAAAGCCCGCGCGCCATGAAACGTTTCGTGGCTTTGAACTGCGCGGCGATTCCCGAGAATCTGCTCGAAAGCGAACTCTTCGGTTTTGAAAAAGGCGCCTTCACCGGCGCGGATCAGCGTAAACTGGGCAAGTTCGAACTCGCGCACGAAAGCACGTTCCTGCTCGACGAAATCAGCGAGATGCCCCTGGCGTTGCAGGCCAAAATGCTGCGCGTTTTGCAAGAGGGCGAAGTCGAGCGCCTGGGCGGCCAGGCTCCGGTGAAGGTGAACGTGCGGATCGTCGCGACGACCAACCGTTCGCTCGAAAAGATGGTGAAGGCCGGCGAGTTCCGCGAAGATCTTTACTACCGCTTGAACGTGATTCCGCTGAATGTACCGGCCCTGCGCACGCGTCCCGACGACATCGAGAACCTGGCGAGACATTTTATCGCCAGCTCGTGCCTCGAAAACGGAATCGGCGGCAAGCACCTGGACGAGTCGGCCCTGCGCAAGCTCAAGACCTACCGTTGGCCGGGCAACGTCCGCGAACTTCAGAACGTCATCGAGCGCAGCGTGCTTTTGGCGACGGGCCAGATGATCTCCGGGGAACAGATCTTGCTCGCGGAAATGGAAGACAAGGCTCCCGAGCATTCGTTCCAACCGGGACTGACGGTGAGCGAGGCCGAGCGCCTGCTCATCATGAAGACTTTGGAGTTCACCGGCCAGAACCGCACGCGCGCGGCCGAGATGCTGGGGATTTCGATTCGCACTTTAAGAAACAAACTCAACGAATACCGTGGGGAGGCCAATGAGCACCAAACAGATATTCGATAGAACCACCGACGCGCTCGCGTCCTCGCTGCGGTTCCGCTCGCTCCGTCACAATGTGACCGCGGCGAACCTGGCGAACGCGGAAACGCCCGGCTATAAGGCCAAGATGGTGGAGTTCGAAGGCGCGCTCCAGCGGGCCATCGACATCGAAGGCGCGAACCGCGCTATGACCTCGTCGGACGACCATTTCGCGATGGGATCCGAGGCGATCTCGCGCACCCGCGCCGACGTTTACGACAATCCCGAAGGCAACGTGACGAACGACCAGAACACGGTCGATATTGAGCGCGAGATGGCGACCTTGCAAGAGAACTCGATCCTTTACAAAGCGGCGCTTCAACTGATCAACAAGAAGCTCGGCGCGATCCGCTACGCGGCGACAGAGGGCGGTAGATAATGGATTTCTCGACTTCCTTACGGGTTTCCGCGTCGGGCTTGAGCGCGCAACGTCAGCGCATGAACACGATCTCGAGCAACATCGCCAATATCAATACGACCCGGACGCCCGAGGGCGGCCCCTATCGCCGCAAGGACGTCGTGCTCGAGGCCATGCCCGACGCGCGCAACTTCGGCGAATTGGTGACGATGCCCCCGAACGACAACATTCAGCGCGTGCAGGTGACCGACATTCACGTCGACCAGGACGCGGTCGACATGCGCCTTGAACCCGACCACCCGGACGCGAATCAAGAGGGCTACGTCGCCTATCCGAAGATCAATCTGATGGAAGAGATGGCGAACATGATCCAGGCGACCCGCTCTTACGAGGCGAACGTCTCGGCGATTCAGGCTTCGAAAGACATGGCGTTGAACGCGCTCGAGATCGGCAGATAGTGAGCAGGACGGGACTTTTTTTGCCTCACGGTAGGCAAAAAAGTTCGGTTAAACTGAAACGGCAGCAAGTAAGCAGGATGCTTTAAGGAAGGTCTGAACCATGGACGGTTTGACGATTTCAAATTCGAATGCGCTTCTGGATCGCGGTTCCACGCTCGGCGAGATTCGCGCTTCCAAGAACGCGATTCCGACTCCGACCGCTCCGGGCCAAGCCGAAGGCGCGAAAAGTTTCGCCGACACCCTGAAAGACGCGGTCAACAACGTGAACACCGCGCAGCTCGAGGCGGATAAGAAAGCCCAAGAACTCGCGGTCGGTAAAACCCGCGACGTGGCGGACGTGATGATCACCGCGGAAAAAGCGGACATCAGCTTGAAACTGATGACCTCGGTTCGCAACAAGATCATCGAAGCGTACCAAGAAATCATGAAGATGCAGGTGTGAGCGTAAATGGGTAAGTTGTTCAGCCATCTCGTAGTTCAGTTCCGTCACTTCTACAAGAACCTGACTCCGGTCAAGCGCTTGTCGATCGTCGCGGCGTCCGTCATTCTCGTCGTGGGATTGGCCGCGATCGGCATGATGCTGACGGGCGGCAATCACGTGCCGCTGTTCTCGAACGTGGCGCCCGACCAGCTTCCGCAAATCGTCGATCAACTGCACAAGCGCGGCGTTCCCTTCCGCATCGCCGACAACGGTTCCACTATTCTGATCGCCAAGGAACTTCTGCACTCGACTCAGATGGCGATCATGACCGACCTGGGCGGCGCGAAGCTCGGCCACGTCGGGCTCGAGCTTTTCGACAAGCAGGATTTCGGGACGACCTCGTATGCTCAAAAGATCAATTATCAGCGCGCGCTCCAGGGGGAGCTCATGCGCTCGATCAATACTTTGAGCGCCGTGAAGCAATCGAAAGTCATTCTGGCCCTTCCGGCCAAGAAGACTTTCCTGGAAGAAGGCGGTCAACCCACGGCCAGCGTGGTGGTCGAACTGCACCCGGGAAAAATGCTGTCTCCCGAACAAGTTCGCGGCATCACGTTCCTGGTTTCGAGCGCCGTGGAAAACCTGGAAGCCGAAAAGGTCACGGTCGTGGGCGCGCGCGGAAAAGTGCTGTCGAAGAACCAATCCGGCGATTCGGCGATGAGCAGCGATCTGCTCGAACTGAAACGCAAAACGGAAGAGGCGATCGAAGAACGCATCGAAGCCGTACTCACCAAAGTGGTGGGCACCGGCAAAGTCATCGCCAAGGTCGACGCGGCCTTGAACCCGCGCAACAGCGTGATGACCGAAGAGGAAGTGAACGCCGACGGCACGGCGCTCAAGTCGCAGCAGAGCGAAG
>DAISHW010000265.1:0-813 GCA_036822295.1 Bdellovibrionales bacterium
CACGGCGGGCGCGTGTACGTGGACGGCGCCAACATGAACGCGCTGGTCGGCGTTTGCCAGCCCGGGAAAATCGGCGCGGACGTCAGCCATATGAATTTGCATAAGACGTTCTGCATCCCTCACGGCGGAGGCGGCCCCGGCGTAGGCCCGATCGGAGTGGCCGAGCATTTGAAACCGTTCTTGCCGAAGCACGGTTTGGTGGCCGAAGCCGGTCCCGCGACCGGGATCACGTCGACGACCAGCGCGCCGTTCGGAAGCGCCGGAATCTTGCCGATCTCGTGGTCTTACATCGCGATGATGGGCCGCGACGGTTTGAAACAAGCGACCGAGCACGCGATCTTGAACGCGAACTACATCGCCAAGCGCTTGGCTCCGCACTACCAGACTCTTTACAAGGGTAAGGGCGGCTTCGTGGCGCACGAGTGCATCATCGACGTGCGTCCGTTCAAAGAGTCGGCGGGGGTGACGGTCGACGATATCGCCAAGCGCTTGATGGACTACGGTTTCCACGCGCCGACGATGTCGTGGCCGGTGGCCGGCACTTTGATGATCGAACCGACCGAGAGCGAGTCGCGCGAAGAGCTCGATCGTTTCGTCGACGCCATGATCCAGATCCGTGCCGAGATCGCCGACATCGAGGCCGGCCGCTTGGATCGCGAAGACAATATGCTCAAGAACGCGCCCCACTCGTACACTCATCTTTTGAGCGACGAATGGGACCATAAATACTCACGCAAGGCCGCGGCTTTCCCGCTCCCATGGGTGCGCGAGCGCAAGTTCTGGCCCTACGTCTCGCGGATCGACAACGTCTAC
>DAISHW010000265.1:823-2943 GCA_036822295.1 Bdellovibrionales bacterium
GCGTTGGCCGCGTGGACAACGTGGCGGGAGACAAAAACCTGGTCTGCGCGTGCCCGCCGGTTGAGGATTACACGTAACCCCGCCCCGCGCGGCGCCGAAGCTCCGCGCCACTATAAATTAATTTTAGTTATCTTGCCCGGGCAAGGTCAGCGTCGCAAAATACCAAGCCACTCGCGCTGAGCCGGTGTCAAAAACTTCATATCGGTCATCAGCCCCGCGCTCAAGCCCTGCTTCGGGCAATCGCAGCCGGCCAATAACGCGTCTTCATTCGCCAGCAGGCGCTCGAGCACCGCGAACGCGCGCCCGTTGTTGCGCTTCATGATCGAGATCACCTCACTCAACGTGACATGCGGCCGCGACGTGTCCCAACAATCGAAATCCGTCACGAAAGCACACGGCAGGTAGCTCATGCCGGCCTCGCGAGCCAGCGAGTACTCGGGAAAATTGGTCATCCCGATGATGTCGGCGGCCAACTCGCGATAGGAAATGCTCTCGGCATAAGTGGAAAAATTCGGCCCCTCGATGCACACGTAGGTGCCCCCGACATGCGCCGTGACTCCCATACCCCGCGCGAGCTCACCCGCCATCTGCGCCATCGACCCGCAAACGGGATGGGCCAAGGACATATGGCCCACGACGCCGCCCCCGCAAAAACTGTGCGCCCGCACGCCCTTCGTGCGATCCACATACTGCAAAGGAATCACCATATGCTCCGGTTGAAGCTCCGCGCGCAGCGAACCCACCGCGCTGAAACTGATCACCGCCCGCGCGCCGTGCGCCTTCAATGCATAGATGTTGGCGCGGTAATTGATCTCTGAAGGCAAGGCTTCATGATGCTCCCCGTGCCGCGAGACAAACAGCAATTCATGACCGGCCACGCGCACGCGTTTGAAACCGCTCGAAGTCATGCCGAACGGGGTTTCGCGCGGAAGCATTTCCACCGTCTCGAAGCCCTCGAATTTTTCGAAACCGCTACCGCCGATCACCGCGAACATTTAAATTCTCCCTGTCTATAAACGCCCGTATCCAAAACCCACGACGTCACGAGTCCGGCCGGCGTCACGTCGAAGGCGGGATTCCAAACGTCCGCCGCCGCGCGGCCCCCGTGCACCTCGGCCGCCGGGCGCTGCTCGATCGGAATCCCCGCGCCATCAGCGCACGCTGGGTCCACCGTGGTCTGGGGCGCCACCACGTGAAACGGAATGCCGTGATGGCGGCACAGCACCGCCAGTCCGTAAGTTCCGATCTTATTGGCGAAGTCCCCATTGGCGGCGATGCGATCGGCACCCACCATCACGCGGTCCACCTGACCTTTCTGCATCAGGAATCCCGCCATCGAATCGCAAATCAAAGTGTGAGGCACCGCCGCCTTCGCGAGTTCCCAAGTCGTCAAACGCCCACCCTGAAGCAGCGGCCGGGTTTCGTCGACGTACACGTGCGACACCAAACCTTCGCGCGCGCCCCGCAAGATCGCGCCCAGCGCGGTCCCCGCTCCGGCCGTGGCCAACGCGCCCGAATTGCAGTGCGTGAGCAGCCGCTCGCCCCGACCGATCAGCGCCACGCCATTCGTAACCATGCGTTCGCAAAGGGCCACGTCCTCGTCGCAAATCATCTGCGCGGCCAGCGGCACGCTTCGCAAACCATCGGTGCGACATACGTGCATCAAGCGATCGAGCGCATTCATCAGATTCACGGCCGTCGGTCGCGCCGCGCGCAGATCCGCCCACGCCGATTCGAATTCGCTTTGGCTCCCGCCGCGCTCCACGAGCAGCGCCAATTGCAAGGCCGCGGCGACGCCGATCAGGGGCGCCCCGCGCACACGCAGCTCGCGAATGATCTGCACCATCGTCGCGGGCGTGCCCGACTCGATCCAGATTTCCTCTTGCGGGAGCTTCGTTTGATCCAGTATCCACAAACCGGTTTCGTCGACTTTCAAAGCGGTCGAGGTGAAAGGCTTCATAAAAGTTTCGCTCCCATTCCGGCGCGCATCTCGCGTAAAGCCTGGAGTTCGTCGGCGGGCAAAGGCTTCGCGCCGCCCAGAGTTTCGGCAAGCCAGAGCATCTGCGCGGAATGCTCGAGTCGCTCCATGCCGTTCAACGCTTCTTCCAAGGATTCGCCCC
>DAISHW010000265.1:2953-4186 GCA_036822295.1 Bdellovibrionales bacterium
AGCACACGGCTCCGTGCCGCGCCAAGATCAGCGCGCGGCACTCGGGCACGAACGCGCGCAGGTTTTCGCCCATCGCCGCGGTTGTCGCGCGCGCGTAGGGCACCACAGGGATGCGACCCGCGCCCAGAATGATTTCGCTCAACGAGTCACAGGGCAGCTCTTCCATCCGCGGACAGGCCAACGAAAACGCCACGGCATGCGGCGGGTGCGCGTGCACCACCGCGCGGGCGTCGCGCGCCCGACGATAGATTTCCAAATGCATTTCACGCTCACCGGAAGGCTTTCCCTGGACCACCCGGCCGTCCAGACGGACGAGCGTGAGCTCTTCGGGACGCAAAAAACCTTTTTGGCGCCCCGAAGGCGTGAACAGAATGCGCTCGTCATCGAGCCGAAAACTCACATTGCCGTCGGCCGCGGCCAGCAGATTGCGCGCGTACAGGCGGCGACAAACTTCAACGATTTCGGTGCGGGCCAGGGCTTCGGTCATTAAAGATTTCCTTAAGATGCCCATTCATGCCATATATTGGAGGGGATGCACAAAAGAAATGTCGACATCGTGCTCGTCCGTATGGACAAGATCGGGGACCTGATCTTGAGCCTGCCGGTCGATGAACACCCCGCGCTGGGTGGTCGTCGCGTGCATTGGTTTATCTCAAAAGGCCTTTCGTTCATCGCCGAGCAGTCCCAACCTAAACGTCCCGCCACCGAATTCAAACGCGGGTTTTCGCCTTTCGAGTTTCGGCGCATGGTGCAGTGGTTAAGGCGTATGAAACCCCAGTCGATCGTGCTCCTTCACTGCCCGTGGTGGGTGTCGATGGCGGCGTGGTGGGCCGGCGTGCCCGAACGCATCGGCCGACGCAGTCAGTGGCATTCGTTTTTGTTCCTGAATCTGCACGTGAAGCAGAAGCGCTCGAGCGCCGACCGCCACGAAAGCGATTTCAATTTCGATCTGGTCGAGTGGGGCTTCAACCGTCTAGGCGTGCGGCGCACGACTCGGCTGTCGGAGCTGAAAAAAACGTTTCTGCGTCTGGTGGCGCCGAATCCGTTCGCCACCGTGGCCGCGCGGGGCTTAAAGACGCGGGGCTACCGGCTGGTCCATCCCGGCATGGCGGGCTCGGCTCTGAATTGGCCGCAGGAAAATTACGTGCGCTTGATTGAGCGCCTGGCCGACGAAACTCCGGTTTTGATCACCGGCACGAAGGCCGACCAGAAATACCTGCAAGGCATTTTGAA
>DAISHW010000266.1:0-4177 GCA_036822295.1 Bdellovibrionales bacterium
TCAAATCGGCGGCCAGATTCAACGCGGGGTTGGATTGCGCCTCGACCAGAAAATTGGTTTTGCCGTCCATCAGCGCCTGGCGAGCCGCGACTTCCAACGGGAACGACATAATGTCGATCGCTTGAAAATTGAAAAACCCGCGTCGCGTGCCGAGCGTCGATCCCCAATAAAGTTCGGCCGCCATGCGCACCAAGGTGACCTGCGGATGCCCCAGCGCCGTGATGCGGTAAGGCCCCGTGCCCGTGTAGCGCACGGGAATGCCGCCGACCGAGGGGGCGTACGCCGAGTTCGGGCGCACGATCTTGATGCGCGCAAGGATCATGACCGCGTCGCGCGCACGTTGACCGCGCGTTTTCAAATTGAAACGGATTTCGCCCGGCCGCGTGTCGAGGCTTTGAACGACTTCGTCGAGCGACGCGCGCGTGATCGGGTGCGAGGCGCGCAGGACTTCAAAAGAAAAGGCCACGTCGGCGCCGGTCACCGGCGCGCCGTCGCTGAAGCGCGCCGCGGGATTGAGTTCGAAGACGACGTAGCTCATGTCCTCGGGCACGCGCAGCGCTCGCGCCACCAGCGGATACATACGCTCGGTGCCGCCGACCGGATCCTCGAGCATCAGCGCTTCATACAGCAGATCGTCGACGAGCGCGGGGCGGTTGTTCAGGCGCCCGTTCTCAAAATCATAAGGATGAACGCTCTCGATCGGGCCGATCATCGCGGTGATCAGCCGGCCGCCCATCGGAAGTCCAGTGCGGACGCGGGGGAATTGCGACACGGGCTCTCGCCACTCGACGCGCTGGCCAAAACGCTGGAAGCCCGTCATGCGGTATTCCGCGGCGAAACCGGCGGTGCTGAAAAGGCTCAAAATCACAGGCAATAATTTCACGCGCACGCTCATCAACTCGAAGGTCGGGGGATTTGGGATCAACGTCCCGGAACAGCACAAAGAGTGCCAGTCATTTCAAGTTCTTGTTACCATCAAAGCATGACCTCATGGATCTTGATTTTCGCGCTGGGCCTGGCCGCCCAAGCGCAGGGCTCCGCCGGCGACGACTACGCTCCCTTGTGCCGCGCGCGCCTGGAAGAGGAAAAGAAAATTTTCGACGATGACGAACGGCTCTTTGACACTTACGAGACGCGGATTTTTTCGAATTTGAAGCCCGCGGACCGCGACGCGATCGAAAGACTGAAAAAAGAAATGCGCTCCCGCGCCGCGCAGATCGTGAGTCTAGAGGAGCGCATCGCCAAGCTCGAAAAGGAAGATCCGAAAAATCCCCGCATCGCCGAGGACAAGAAGACCGTCGGCGCGTGGCGGGTGGACAACGAGAGAGCCCGCAAAGAGATCTTCGCTCTGCAGGCCAATTACTTAGAGAGCATTCGCGGCGGCGTGAGATCGTTCTTCAACTCGGTGGCGGACCAGGCGGCTCAAGCGGGCGTGCGCATCCAACTCGTCGACGGCATCCAGCTCAATTACTCGCGCCTGATCGACGACGCCAAAGGCCGCCAGATGACCGTGCGCTCGGTGCGCGACGGCATTTTACCGAATCGCGATTTTTTGGCGATCACGATGGGCCGCGCTTCGAAAACCAGTCTATTGATGGATACGGTCGGCGCCCTGCGCGCCAAGGAATGCGCAAACGATCCCCGTTTGGCGCTGGATCTGCGCGTGGCCAAAGCGAATCCCGCGCACATCGAGTACGTGCGCGGGTTCAAGAAATCCTCCGGCGATAAATCTCAGAGTTCCGGCGGCGCCCATCGTTAATGACCCGGGCTCGTGCCGCCGCCCCGTTCCGGAAGCGGCGCCGGTAAAACGAATCCGGTCCAATTTTCGGTGGTCAGGCCCAGCGTATGTTGAAGCGCTTCCTCTACCGTCTCGGCGAACACGATTTCAAGTCCGGCCTTCACTTCTTCGGGCACTTCTTTCAGGTCGCGTTCGTTCTTCTTGGGCAGAAGCACTTTGCGGATGCCCGCGCGATGGGCGGCGATCACTTTCTCTTTGATTCCGCCGACCGGCATGACCGCTCCGCGAAGCGTGATCTCGCCCGTCATCGCGATATGATGATTCACCGGACGATCGAGCACCAGGCTCGCGATCGCCGAAACCATCGCCACGCCGGCGCTCGGTCCGTCTTTGGGAATCGCGCCCGCGGGCACGTGAAGATGGATGTCTTCTTTCTCGTAACCGAAGGGCTTGGCCGCGTTCGAAAGGCGGGATCTGACGAGCGTCATCGCGATCTGCGCGCTCTCGCGCATCACTTCGCCGAGTTGGCCGGTCAGGATCAGCTTGCCGGTGCCGGGCATGTGGCCGGATTCGATGAACAGGATTTCCCCGCCCATCGGCGTCCACGCCAGGCCCGTCACCACGCCCGGAGGATTCGGCTGACCGACCGATTCGTAAACGAATTTCTCGTTGCCGAGCAGATCGTCCAGATCCGTGATGTCGATCTTCACCGGACCTTCGTTCTTGAGCACCTTCTCGGTGCTGGCGCGAATCGCGGTGCCGACCAGGCGCTGCAGTTCGCGCACTCCGGCCTCGCGCGTGTACGAGTTGATCATGCGCAGTTGCGCGGCCTCGGTGATTTCGAGTTGTTCAGGTCCAACACCGTGCTCTTCGAGCTGCTTCGGCACCAAATGGTTCTTCGAGATGTGCAGCTTCTCCGCGGTCGTGTAGCCGCTGAGCGTGATCACCTCCATGCGGTCGAGCAGCGGCGCGGGAATCGATTCGGTCGAGTTCGCCGTGGCGACGAAGAACACGTTCGAAAGATCGAAGGGAACGTCAAGGTAATGATCCAGGAACTTCGCGTTCTGTTCGGGATCGAGCGTCTCGAGCATGGCCGCCGCGGGATCGCCGCCCCAACCGCGCGTCATCTTGTCGATCTCGTCGAGCATGAAGACGGGATTGTTCTGGCCTGCGCGCTTGATGCCGTCGATGATGCGGCCGGGAAGGGCGCCGACGTACGTGCGGCGGTGACCGCGGATTTCCGAGCGAGACGCGCACGAATTTTCGTCCCATGGCTTTGGCGATGCTCTTGCCCAAACTCGTCTTACCGACTCCCGGAGGACCGACGAACAACAGGATCGAACCTTTCTTTTGCTTCAATTTCAGAACGGCCAAATGCTGCAGCACGCGTTTTTTGATCTTCTCGAGCCCGTAGTGGTCGCCGTCCAGGACTTGGCGCGCCTTTTCCAGATCTATAGAGGAGTCGGCCGACTTGTTCCACGGCAGCGCCACGAGCAGGTCGAGATAATTTCTGATGACGTGCGATTCCGGTGACTGCTGGCCGACGGTTTCCATGCGCTCGAGCTGTTCGAGCGCGATCCTCTCGACGTCCTCGGGCATTCCGGCGTCTTTGATCTTCTGCTGGTAATCGCCGCCCTTCGGGGTTTTGTCGCCGAGCTCGTCTTGGAGCGTGCGGATCTGTTCGCGCAAAACATGATCGCGTTGCTGTTTACCGAGTTTCGCCGAAATCTTCTGGTTCACGTCGATGCGCAGTTTCAGCTCCTCGCGGAACTGCACCATTTGGTCGAGCAGCGACAGGAGCCGCGCCTTGAGCGACGCCGTTTCGAGCAGCTCTTGTTTCTTGGCGATCTTCAGGTCGAGGTTCTGCGCCACGATATGCGAGAGCAACACGGGATCGTCGATGGCTTTGATCAAGGTCGCCAGGCGATCCAAATTGCCCGGCAACAGATCGAATATCTCGCTCGAGATCTGGCGCAGGTTCTTCACCAGGCCGGTCAGCGTTTCGCCGTCGACGTCGATTTGATCTTCCAGCACCGCGCCCAGGCCGGTCAGATAGCCGCCGTTTTCTTTGAACGCGGCGACATGATAGCGGTGCACGCCCGTTAAAACGAGTTGAAAGCCGCGCTCGGCGTCGCCTTCATGGCGGTCGATACGCGCGAGCACGCCGACCTTGTACAAGTCTTCCATGCCCGGTTCATGCCTTTGCGCGACCAGAAGCAACCAATCGTCGCCGTTGGCGAGCGCCGTTTCAAACGCCTTGCGGCTGCGGGGGCGGCCCACCACGACGGGCAGAGTTTGCCCGGGGTAAAGCACCATATTGCGCATCGGGATGACGGGGACGGGACCTGTGGGAATGCGATGATGTGTTTTCATACGTCCAATCTGAAGTTGAACGGACGGGTGTCAAGGTGATCGAACGGCCCGCTTCAGATGAAAATT
>DAISHW010000267.1:0-4153 GCA_036822295.1 Bdellovibrionales bacterium
GCTCGAGTACGATCCCGACAACAAACGCTGGGCCGCGCGCCACCATCCGTTCACGATGTGCAAAGACGAGCAGCTCAACGTGATGATCGAGCGCGACGAGAAGCAGTACCCGGCGCTGCTGGCGAAAGCTTACGACTTGGTCTGTAACGGCTACGAAATCGCCGGGGGCTCCATGCGGATCCACCGCCGCGAGGTCCAGGCGTCGATGTTCAACGCGCTCGGCATGAGCGAAGAAGAGACGCGGCTCAAGTTCGGCTTTTTCATCGAGGCGCTGAGCTACGGCACTCCCCCGCACGGCGGGATCGCTTGGGGTGTCGACCGCTTGGTCATGCTTTTGTGCGGCACCGATGCGATTCGTGACGTGATGGCGTTCCCTAAAACCGCCAAGGCGACGGATCTGATGGCCGAAGCGCCGAGCACGGTCGCGCGGGAACAGTTGATCGAGCTCGGCATTCGTCTGGCCGGCGGCCCTAACCAGGCCAAGGACTAGCGTATCAAAATTAGACGTTCGCACCATCGCCGTGCGGCCGCGACCTTCCGAAGAGAGTTCTGGAGAGAAAGGATTTCTCTCACGGCTCTCCACACACGGAGGTGAAAATGGAGAAGATCAGTGGAATAGTCCGCGGCAACTCGCGCGTTGCCGGTCCGGATTCGAAAAGCGCCGGCGCCGCCCGCCCGGGGGCTCCCACGATGGGAAGGAATGTCGGTGAATCGACAGTCATGCCATCGAAGATGGGAAGCACCGCGAGCCGGGCCGTCGCCCTACACAACGGACTCGAAGGCGTGAAAAAAGCCAATGTCGAAGCCCGTATGATTTCCCAAATGGCCGATGAATTCTTCATGTCGCGTTCACGCGCGGCGATGGAGGACGTCGCCCAGGATATGTCGGCGATCGACGCCCCACCGGCGGAAGTCGAAGGCGTACAGGTTCCGCAGAGCTACACGCCGCGCGGTTCTTACGTCGACGTTCGCGCCTAAAGCAGGGGTTCGAGTAGGAATCCGAAAGATTCCAGAGCGGCCACCTTATGGATGCCCAAAAGCCTCCGGTGGCCGTTTTCATTTCCGCACACCACCAGCGCGCCCACGCTGAACTGCATAAGTTGCCTGACGGTCTGGGCGCTCCACTGGGGCGCGCCCAATTGCACCAGCATTTCCAGCCTGAGCAACGCCTGGCGCGGATTTTCCGCGTGAAGAGTCCCCAGACTTCCACCGTGGCCCGTCGCGAGCGCGAGCAACAGATCTTTCGCTTCGGGGCCGCGCACCTCACCCATCACCAGGCGCTGCGGTCGCATGCGCAGGGATTGCCGGACCAGTTCCGTCAGACCGACTTCGGGCAGCGCGCCGGCCGAGAACGCCCGCGTGAGCATCTTGGTGCTGGCGGAGTTGGGCCGCGCGAGTTCGTCGGTATCTTCCAGAATCACCACGCGCTCGCGCTCCGGCAATTCCGCCAGCATCGCGCTCAAGACGGTCGTCTTTCCGCAGCCGGTCGGCCCGATCATCAGCAGGTTCACGCGCGAAGAGATCAGATTTTTCAGAACCTCAAGTTCGCGGTCGCCGCACCAGCCGCGCTCACGAAGCGTCGGCAAGTTCCATTTTTGATTGCCGACCCGTCTGAGCGTCAAATGGTACTCGCAGTCCGTAAGGGGGGCGCGGCCCAGGTGAACGCGAAACTCGCGCCAGCGGCCGTCGGCGAAGGGTTGCGCCAGATCGACTTTCAAACCGGCTTCGGTCGTCAGCCGGTCGATGAAGCCGCGAAAGGTCGACTCGGTCAAAAAACCGTCTGGCAATTTTTCGAAGCGTCCGCCGGCTTCAAACCAAATGTCCCGGGGGCCGTTCACGATGATCTCTTGCAAGTCCTGGCGTTCGAGCAAAGGCGCGATCGGCCCGCAGTCGAAAAACTCTTTCTCGAGTCTCTCCCGGCAATCCGCGGGCGTGTCGCTCACCAGTTGCCGGAGCACTTCGTCGCTCGAAGGTTTGCTGAAATCGCGTCCATCGAAATTCCAGGTCTCTTGAAAACGCGAGTGAACCGCGCGCGCGGCCGTCTGCAGCCGTTCACATCCCATGTTTCACCCAGCCTTCGGGCATTTCGATTTGCTCGTCCAGTTCGGGCGAATGAATCTCGGGGGTGACGAACACGACCAGTTCCGTTTGATGGTTCAAGAACTTCCGACTGCTGAACAAGGATCCCAGTACGGGTATCGAAGACAAAAACGGCAAACCCTCGCGCGAGTCGCCGAACTCCTGGCGGAGCAATCCCGACAGAGCGATCGTGCGTTTGCCGGCCAAATCGAAGTGGCTGCGCACGCGATTGGTTTTAAGCGCCGGCACGCCTTCCACCGCGTTGGCCATGTCCAGAATGGAAATCTCGGTTTCAACGGCGACGCTCATCGCGCCTTGAAAATCCGCTTTGGGCCTGACTTTCAACAAAACGCCGTGGGATTTCCAAATCACATCGCGCGAGTGGCGCGCCACCACGCGAATCGGAAACTCGCCGCCCGCGTGAAACTCGGCCTGGCCCCCGCTCCGGCAGAGTAGCGTCGGAGCGGCCAATATCTGCGCCTGTCCCTCGGCTTCGAGCGCTTGCAGCTTCGCCATCAGGCCTTCGTCGCCCCGCATGGCGGGTAGGAGTTGAGCGTTGTATTCCGAAGGCCATTTCACGCCCAAGTCGCGCGAGAAACTTTTCGACACTTCGGCCAACACCACTTTGGTTCGCACGAGCGGTGCGAGCGCCAAGTCCGAGGGCGCGATTTCGACCTCGATCCCATACGGACCGAACACGCGATCGACTTCCTCGCGCAGCTCGTGCGCGGCTTTGGGAAGATGCACGGCGAAACGGGGGCTGGCGGTGAAGCGGACGACGGGGAAGCCTTTGTCGGCGGCGGTTTTCTTCAAAAAGCGCAGGGCCTGGTCGGCCACGTCCGGCAGGGCTTGCGCGCGAAAGCGATATTCCCCTTGATATCCGCGCGCCAACGTCGCGAGTTCCTGCCAGTCGCGAAACCGGAGCAATGTTCCGTGCAGTTCCAGCATCGGTCCGTCGGATTCGATCCTTAGGCCTTTCATGCGGCCGATACGGGCGCGGAACTCGCGCGCGAAATCCTTTTGCGCCGAAAGACTGACGCGCACCAGGTAACTGCGGCGGTCGATGACCAAGGTGCTGACGCCCGGCTTTAAACCGACGACGCGAAGACCATCGCCGGAATCGACGGCGCGCACGATGCCGCGCGTGCCCACGCGCACGGTGGCTTCGCTTGGGGCGGGAAGCGTTCGGACCTCGCCGACGCGCAACCAGAGTTCTTCGGCCTGACTGACAGAGAGCAAGATTGTGATGAACAGGTAAATCATGCCGGAATGGCGATGCAAACCCGGGCGCATGCCTTTCCGGAAAACTGAACCGAACGCGCGTCCGGCGTCCGGCCGCTAGCCGGACGGCAACGAAAAGGTGGCTTCGAATTTACCCTTGGGCGTTTGCACCTCGAGCTTCGAACCCAAACGCTTGAGCACCGCTTGAACGACGCTTAAGCCGAGACCCGTGCCCTTGCTGTGGTGCATGACGTCCTCGTCGAGCGAGAACGGCTTTAAGATCTTGGCGATCACGTCGGCCTTCACGGACTTGCCTTCGTTGATCAACGACACTTGCACTTGGCCGTCGTGGGTTTCGCTCGTGGCGAACGCGATCGCCGAGTTTTCGTGGCCGAACTTGATCGCGTTGTCGAGCAAGCGGGCAAGGACCGAGCGCAGCGCTTTGGAATCGGCGCGCACGTCGCCGGCCAAAATATCCGGTACGACGGTCATGCCTTTTTTCTCCAAAGCCGGCCCGAACTCTTTGGACAGCTCGGCGATCAGCTTTTTCAAATTGATGCCGGTGTTTTTGACCGGCATCGTGCCGGTCTCGGCCGACACGAGCTCCAAGGAGTCCTCGATCAACGCGCGCAAGCGCTCGGCGCTCTGGCCGATGCGGGTTACGTATTTCATTTGCTCGCCGCTCAGATCCGTTTCGCGCAACAGATCCATGAAGCTCAACATCGCGGTCAACGGCGTTTTCAGTTCATGATTGATCAAGATCATGAAGTTCGACTTGGCCTCGTCCAAAGTGCGCAGCTCCGCCAGGGCCGTTTCAAGGGCGCGATTCTTCTCTTTCAATTCCGCCGACAAT
>DAISHW010000268.1:0-4104 GCA_036822295.1 Bdellovibrionales bacterium
TTCTTCAAGAAATTCTCGAGCGAGATTTTGCCGTAAAGTCCGGCGTGGGTCATGAACTCGCCGAGTTTCATCGTATGGGGATGCGGCAAGGTCGCCGGCGGAATATCCGGAACCTGATCGGCCACGCGCGGGATCGAGACCTTGTCTTGATCCACGAGTTTGTAGCTGATCGACATGTGCGGATTGACGAGCGTCGTGCCCTCTAAGTACGTGAGCAGTCCGCCGTCACCGTTCAAGACGATGCGACCATCGATGCGGAACTCCACGCGCAGGCCGTGCGGCTTGTCCCAATCAACGGTTTCTTTCTTCTTCACCAAACCTTTGTTCTGTTTGATGTCGACATCGATGATCGCGCTCACCGCTTTACGCATATTCTTGGTCTTGCTCATCACCTTCACGCCGCTGGCGTTGGTGAGTTGCGCCCAAGTGGTGGCCGCTGAAATACCGATGCCCTGCTGGCCGCGCGAACAGCGGCCGCGACCGAATTTGCTCGACGCCAGGTATTCGCCGAACACTTTGGCCAAATCGTCGGGATCTAGGCCGGGGCCGTTGTCCTCGACGGTGATTTGCACAAGATCGGTATTGCGCGAAGCGCCCGCGCCCGTTTTTGCGATTTCAATTTGGATTTCAGGAAGCAGACCCGCCTCTTCACAAGCGTCGAGCGAGTTGTCGACCGCTTCTTTCAACGTGGTGAGCACGGCTTTGGCCGGCGAAGAGAATCCAACCTGCTGTAGGTTCTTCGCGAAATATTCGGCCGTACTGCTCGATGTAATCTTGGACACGAGGTCTCCCGTTGCACTAGCTCAAGTCGCTTAACTTATAGGACTTATTCAGCTTTTTTGGACCTTAACTCACGGAGTCGAAGCTCCGCCGTAGTCAGGTTTTTTTTGAGAGAATTACACCGTTTACAGGCGACGACAATATTTTTCTTGGTCGACCTGCCCCCGCGGGACATCGGGATCAGGTGATCCATGGTGAGTTCCTCACGCGGAAATTTCTGTTCGCAGTGGTAGCAAATCCCCTTGCCGATTTCCTGTTTCCACCATTGGGAGGAGCGAAGTTCGCGCGCCTTGGACTTTTCACGTTGCACGTGCGCCGGATCCGCGGTGGCGATGAATTCGTAGGGTCGATTAGACATTTCTCGCAGCTGTAACGCATTTTGTCATTGCGGTCAAGATGGGGGTGGGCTATGAACTGTGACCCATGTCACCGACACAAATAGAACAAAGACTGAAAGAATTCTTCCCGAACAGCCAGATCGCCGTCGAGGATCTGACCGGCACCGAAAATCATTACGAAGTTTCGGTGCGCGATCTTAGCGCCTTTACGGGGTTGTCACGCATCGAACAACATCAGAAAGTCATGGCCGCGTTCGCCGCCGAGCTGAAGACCGGCGAAGTGCACGCGCTATCGATTAAAACTCTAGATAAATAGGAGATATTTATGGACGCCGAACTCAAAACCCGCATCGAAAAAATCCTGGATTCCAGCAAAATCGTGCTGTTCATGAAGGGCTCGCCCTCGTTCCCGCAATGCGGCTTCTCGGCCCGCGCGGTCGCGATTCTGAACGAGATCGGCGCGAAGTTCTCTTCGGTCGACATTTTGGAAGACGACGAAATACGCCAGGGCATCAAAGAGTACGGCAACTGGCCGACCATTCCGCAGCTCTATATCGACAAGAAGCTCGTCGGCGGCAGCGACATCATGATGGAGATGTACGAGGCCGGCGAACTCCAGGAAGCCGCGAAGAATTAGGTAAACTTCAATCACCGTTCCTCGAACGGCTGGTAGTTCAACAGCGTGTAGAGGGGGCAATAGCCCCAGGAGCCGGTCGCGAGAAGATAGAATCCCAAGTAGGACCATGACGGGCCGCCGGCCACGGCCCACGCAAGCATGAACACGCCGACGACAAAGCGCGCGAACCGATCCCACCAAACGACATTCTTCTTCATGGCTTAGAATTTACCCCGCACGGCCGGTCCTGTCCAAAACTTCGCCGAATTTTCGGGAATAGCCTTAAACCCGCGCCGCTAAACGGCTTCCGGCCCAAGGTCCGTACCGCCTCCCCGGCATTCCGCCGATATATATGTGAAGGGGGCGGGCATGGCGCGCATTCTGGTCGTCGACGACGATCCGGATATCTTGAAGATGGCGGACGCGATTCTGACGTCCGCCGGTCACACGGTGTTCACCGCCGAAGACGCCATGCGCGCGATGGATTGGCTCAACCATATCCAATTCGACCTGTTGCTCTCGGACGCCAACATGCCCCAATACTCGGGCTTCGAACTCGTGGCGACGATTCGCAAAGATCCCAAGTTCGTGGAGCTCTCGATCGCGATGCTCACGGGTTTACGAGAACGCAAAGATGTCGAGCGCGCGCTGCAAGCGGGCGTCGACGACTACATCGTGAAGCCGCTCGATCCTTTGCTGCTCGTGCAAAAGGTCACGGCGCTCTTTCAAAAACGACCGCCGAACAATTACCCCGAAATCAAGCTCGCCACCCGCGGACTTGGCCAAGGCTACCTGCAGCGTCCCGTGACGGTCGACAGCGTCTCGGAACTTGGCGTGCGCGTGATCAGCGAGCTGCCGCTTAAGCCCGGCATGGTGATCGACATCCACGCGCAGTTCTTCGCGTCGATCGACGTCATCCCGCCGCCGATGAAAGTTTTGAATGCCGAGACCGACCCGCACACCGGTCACTGCCACGCGCAACTGATCTTCCTGGGCGCCGGCGAACCCGTTCTTCAAAAAATTCGCAAGTGGCTCTATTCACATGGCGCCACCCGCAACGTGGGATAACCTCATGCGCATACTGCTTGCCGAAGACGACCCGAATATCGCCGTGATCTCGCGCCTCTCGCTCGAGAAGCTGGGCGGCCACGAAGTCACGCTCGTCACCGATGGCGAAAGCGCTTTGCGCGAGGCGCTGACCGGCAATTACGACGTGATCCTGCTCGACGCCATGATGCCCAAGATGGCGGGCGTTGACGTCTGCCAAGCTTACAAGGCCCAGTGCGCGGATCCGAAGCCGGTGATTTTCCTGAGCGCCAAATCGCAAGAGTCCGACGTTCGGGAATTCCTGCAACTGGGTACCGGATTCATTCCGAAGCCTTTCGATCCGACGCAACTGCCCTTGCAGATCCAAGCGCTTTTGAAAGGAGCCGCGTGAGCTCGATTCGCGTGCGCCTTTTTCTGCTGATTTGCCTGTTCGGGGGCACGGTGCTCGCGTTGTCGTACGTGTCGTACGCGAGCTTCAAAGATCTGATGAACACGCGCCGCCAGCTCGAGATGTCGTACGCGATTCGCGACACGGTCCAAGACTTGAACGCCTTGCAGCCCACCGATGATCTGCGCCGCAAACTGCAAGGCTTTCGCGCGAAGCTCCAGCCGCCGCGCCGCATGGACGAATTTTCAGACCTGATTCAATCGATCATGGAAGGCCATCAGTCCCGCACGCTCAGATCGCGCCACTCGACGTTCCTGAAGAACGAAACGGAATTCCAACGCTATCAGCGCGAACAGATGACGTACCTGGAGCGCAAACTTCTTTACTACGGTTCGCTCGCGCTCTTCACGTTGCTGCTCGGGTTCTTGGCGCTCCAGCTTTTCATACACACGGTGGTCATCCGCCCGCTGCGCGATCTGTCGCGCAAGATGGTCGACTTCCTGCACGATCGCTACACGTATCAATTCAGCGTGCCCTCCAATGATGAAGTCGGTCACATGCAGGCCACGTTCAATTCGCTCGCCCAGCGGGTGATCGTGAACATGGAGCAGCTCAAAACCCTCGATCAAGCCAAGTCGGAATTCTTGAGCATCGCCTCGCACGAATTGCGCACGCCGCTGACGTCGATCAAGGGCTCCTTGAGCTTGATGCGGTCGGGGATCGTCGGTAACATAAACGAAATGGCCGACAATCTGCTCACGATCGCCGAGAACGAGACGGATCGCCTGATCCGGTTGATCAACGACATCCTGGATCTGGCCAAGATCGAAGCGCGCAAACTTTCGCTGACCCAAGACTGGAGTTCGTGGAACAAGCTCGTCAAGACTTCGATCGATTCGCTGCAAGGCTTGGCCGCGCAAGCGCAAGTCACGCTG
>DAISHW010000269.1:0-4090 GCA_036822295.1 Bdellovibrionales bacterium
CGACTTGGTTTTTACCGATCAGGCGACCTTTGCCCGCAAACGGCGTGATCTTGTTTTTCTTGAACAAGAACGCCACGCCGCCGGTCAGGTCTTTCACGATCTTCTCTTTGCGCGCCATCATTTGCGGCAGGTTCAGTTTCACCGGGCCGACGTCGATCCCATGGTTCTTGAAATCATGTTGGGCGGCCGCGAAATGCTCGCTGGAATCGAGCAAGGCTTTTGACGGAATGCAGCCCACGTTCAAACACGTGCCTCCGTACGTGGGGTCTTTCTCGATAATCGCGGTCTTCAGGCCCAGTTGACCGGCGCGGACCGCGCCGACGTAGCCGCCGGGGCCCGAACCGATAAACACCAAATCAAATTTTTCCATCGCTCAAATCTCCAACAGCAGGCGGGAGGGGTCTTCGATGCAGTCTTTCACGCGGACCAGGAAGCTGACGCTCTCGCCGCCGTCGATGATGCGGTGATCGTAGCTCAAGGCCACGTACATCATCGGTCGTACGACGACCTGGCCTTTGACGGCGATCGGACGTTCTTCGATCTTGTGCATGCCCAAGATCCCGCTCTGCGGGGGATTCAAGATCGGGGTGGACATGAGCGAGCCGTACACGCCCCCGTTCGAGATCGTGAACGTGCCGCCGTTCAGATCGTCGATCGATATTTTACCGTCGCGCGCTTTTTGCGCGTAACCCTTGATCGCGAATTCGATTTCAGCGAGCGACATGTGCTCGACATGTTTCAAGACCGGCACCATCAGGCCTTTTTCGGTCCCGACCGCCACGCCGATGTTGTAGTAGTTGTGATAAACGACGTCGTTGCCGTCGATGAACGCGTTCACGCGCGGGTAGGCTTTGAGCGCCTCGATCACGGCTTTCACGAAGAAGCCCATGAAACCCAGACCCACGCCGTATTTCTTCTCGAACTTCTCTTTGTACTTCGTGCGCAGCTCCATCAGGTTGCTCATGTCGATTTCATTGAACGTGGTCAGGATCGCGGCCGTGCTCTGCGCTTGCACCAGGCGCTCGGCGATGCGGCGGCGAATCGTGGTCATCGGCTCGCGCACGATGTCTTCGCCCAAAGCGACCTTGTTCTTGGGCGGCATCTGCACGATGCTGGTCGGCGCTTTCTCGGGCGCGGCCGGCGAAGTTTCGGCGCCGACCGCCGCGGCGGACATCGCGTCGGCTTTCGTCAGGCGTCCGCCCTTGCCGGTGCCGCTGATCGATTCGGGATTCAAATTGTTTTCAGAGACCACGCGTCTGACGGACGGCGCCAGCGGGCGCACCGGTTGCGCGGGCGACTGCTTGCCTTCGACCGAGGCCTTGACGGTCGCGGCCTGCGCGGTGGCCCCGGCCGGAGCGTTCGCCCCGGCTTTCGCTTCGGTGTCGATCTCGCCGATCACGGCGCCGACCTTGACGACGTCGCCGGCTTTGTTCTTCGTGGTGAGCACGCCGTCGGTTTCGGCCACCACCTCGACCGAGGCTTTGTCGGTTTCGAGCACCATGATCACGTCATCGCGCTTGACGAAGTCGCCGTTCTTTTTAGTCCACTGAGCGATCGTTCCCTCGGTGATCGATTCACCTACGGCCGGTACCTTGATTTGTGCTTTCACGAAAAGATCTCCTCGATAATCGCGGTTTGTTCTTTTTGATGTTGATAGGGGGAGCCGACCGCGGGGCTGGCGCGTTCGGTGCGGCCGACGTACTCGACGCGCAGTTTTTTCTGCCCGAGCTTCTGCAAGAGCTCATCGATTCGCGGCGCGATATGCGTGTACGAGCCCATGTTCTTCGGCTCCTCTTGCGCCCAGATCACGCGCTGAAGCTTCGGCAAACCGTTGATCAACGGAGCCAGCTGCGTGTGCGGGAACGGATAGATCTGCTCGACGCGCGCGATCGCGATCGAACCGCTCGCGGTGAATTTCTTCTCGCGCGCCTCGTCCAGATCGTAATAGAGTTTACCGGAACACAAGACGAGCGTTTCGATTTTCTTCGGGTCGCTCATTTTCGGATCGCCCAGAACTTCCTGGAAGTCGGAGCCCGTGAACTCCTTCCAACTCGAAATGACTTTGGGGTGCCGGAGCAGGGATTTCGGCGACATGATGATCAAGGGCTTTCGGAAATCGCGCTTCACCTGACGGCGCATGGCGTGGAACAGATTCGCCGGGGTCGTCATATTGCAGACCTGCATATTGCCTTGGGCGCAGAGCTGCAGGAAGCGCTCCAGACGCGCGCTCGAGTGCTCGGGCCCCTGGCCTTCGTACCCATGAGGGAGCAAGAAGGTGAGTCCGCTTCCGCGCTGCCATTTCTCCTCGCCGGAACTGATGAACTGGTCGATGATGATCTGGGCGCCGTTGGCGAAGTCGCCGAACTGCGCCTCCCAAATCGTCAGGTAAGTGGGGTCCGAGCACGAGTTTCCGTATTCGTAGCCGACCACCGCCATCTCTGACAGAAGCGAGTTGTAAACGACGAACTCGCCTTTGTCGGGATTCAGAGTCGCGAGCGGGCAGTACTCGGAACCGTTCTGCGTGTCGAAATACACGGCTTGGCGGTGAGTGAACGTGCCGCGCTTGCAATCTTGGCCGCTCAAACGCACCGGCGTGCCTTCCACGCACAAGGAGCCATAGGCGAGCAGTTCGCCCATGGCCCAGTCGAGCGCGCCGTTCTCCGCCATGGCTTTGCGGGCTTGCAGCAGCTTGGTTATCTTCGGATGAAGATTGAAGTTCTTGGGCTCCTCGGTGAGCGTTTTGGCGATTTTGTCCAGGGTCGCCCGCGGAACCCGCGTATCGACGCTCTTTTCAAAGTCGGCCAGAGTGCCGCGCCGTAAACCCTTCCACTGGGCTCCAAAGGAGTTGGGCTTCGAGCTCGGGCGACTCTTTCTGGTTTCGTCCAGGATTTTTTGCAGATTGTCGATCTTCTCTTTGAAAAAGGCTTCGCCCTCTTCTTTCTTCATCACACCCGATTGGCTCAAGCGATCCAGGTAGATCGCCATCGGCGTGGCGTGCGTTTTGATCTTGTCGTACATCAAGGGTTGCGTGAACGCGGGCTCGTCGCCCTCGTTATGGCCGAAACGGCGGTAACAGATCAAATCGATGACAAGGGCTTCGTGGAATTCCTGGCGGAAGCGGATGGCGATGTCCATCGCGCGCACGCACGCTTCAACGTCGTCGCCGTTGACCAGCAGCACGGGCGCCTTGATCGACTTCGCGATGTCCGAGGCGTAGCGCACCGAGCGCGCGTCTTTCGGATCGGTCGTGAAACCGACTTGGTTGTTGACGATGATGTGAATCGTCCCGCCCACCGTGTAGCCTTGCAGGTTCGACAACTGCAGCGTTTCAGCGACCACGCCCTGGCCGGCGAACGCGGCGTCGCCGTGAATCAAGATGGGAACGACTTTCTTGCGGTCATTCGTGTCCAGCCGGCGGCGTTGCTTCGCGCGGGCCATGCCCAGCACCACGGGGTCGACCACTTCCAGGTGCGAAGGGTTGAAGGCGAGCGACACGTGGCAGGGCCCGTGCGGCGTCTGGCGATCGTTCGAATAGCCCAAGTGGTACTTCACGTCGCCGTCGTAGTCGGATTTTTCAAACGCGGTTCCGTCGAACTCCGAGAAAATGATGTCGATGGCTTTGTCCATGAAATTGGCCAGAACGTTGATGCGTCCCCGGTGGGCCATGCCGATCACGATCTCTTCGACCGCGAGTTGGGTGCCGCGGTTCACGCCGCGCTCGAGCATCGGGATCAGCGAATCGCCGCCCTCGATCGAAAAACGCTTGGTGCCGACGTATCGGGTATGGATGAACTTCTCCAGGGACTCCGTGCGCGCGAGTTGTCTGAAGATCTCGCGCCGGTCTTCGGCGCTCAAGGTGAACGGCGTGGCGCTGCGTTCGAACTCTTGGCGAATCCAGTCGCGCACCTCGACGCGGCACTCGGCCACTTGCGCGGTCAAAGTTTGGCAGTACGTTTTCTCGAGCGTGTCGATGATGTCGCGCAGTTTTCCGGCGTTCAGTCCGACCATGTTGCCGACTGAAAATTCGCGGTCCAAATCCGCGTCGCTCAAACCGAAATTTTTCAGCGCGAAGGACTCGGGCGAGGGGGGG
>DAISHW010000270.1:0-4089 GCA_036822295.1 Bdellovibrionales bacterium
ATGATGTCGTGATTGGCGTACGCAAGACGCGTCATGAGGGGGCTTTGTTAAAAAATACCCGCAAACTCTATTACCGACTTCTGAATCAATTGTCGGAAGATATTATCGTACTGGACGGCGGCGATTTTCGCCTGGTTGATAAGTCCATCTTGGATCAGCTCCGTCGCATCCACGACAATAAGCCGTATGTGCGGGGGCTTGTATCCGCGCTGGCTCGCAATCAAATTGGCATTCCGTACGAGCGGCAACGTCGACTCAACGACAAAAGTAAATTCCCTGTGGTCCGTCTGATTGGACTCGCGATTGACGGGATTGTCAGCCACTCAACCATTCCGCTACGGTTGGCGTCGTTGATCGGTATGACCGTCTCAGTTTTAACGATGGTGCTCGCACTGGTTTATTTTGTCGGCAAAATCTATTTCGGTTTTATGTGGCCTGCGGGCTTTACCACCCAGGTTATCTTGATCCTTTTTGGTATCAGCGTGAATGCGATTTTTTTGGGAATTATCGGCGAGTATCTTGCTCGCATATACCATCAGCTGCGTGAGCATCCGTTTACGGTCATCAAAGAATCTTTGAATCTTGAGCGGCAGTAGTTGGTGAAGAGATGAGTGAGTTCGACGGCTACAGGGACATTTACCAGAATGAAATTGACGGCGCGGTTTCGTTTGTCGGCCAAGGCCAAGATTTTTTTACGAAGGTCAAAGGCAACTACATTTTGGAGTTGCTCGCGGCCGAAAACCTGTCGACTTATAAGGTGCTCGATGTCGGTTGTGGCCACGGGTTGGTTCACGGTCACCTGATCTCGGCACTAGGTTCAAAGTTGAATTTGACCGGAATCGACGTGGCCGGAACGGTTGTCGAAGTGGCACGCAAGAATCATCCAGGGGCGAGCTACGATACGTATGAAGGCACGAGACTTCCCTACGCCGATCACTCGTTTGATATGGCTTTCACAATATGTGTCATGCATCACGTGGAGCCGGGATCCTGGAGTGGATTTTTAGCTGAGATGAAGCGAGTCGTTCGGCCAGGCGGATTGATTGCGGTGTTCGAGCACAATCCGCTGAATCCTCTCACGCGTCGGGTAGTAAATAACTGCCCACTAGATGAAAACGCGGTGCTACTCCGCGCTTCAACCCTCACGACACTGTTGAAGCGGACAGGCCTGTCTGAGGTCCGACAGCAATTCATTTCTTTCACGCCATTTGGTGGCCGTTTTTTTCAGTGGTTTGATCGTCAAATGGGATGGTTGCCACTCGGCGCGCAGTATTTTGCGACCGGTCGAAATCAGTCGCGTAAAGATTCGTAGGTTTTAATCTGCTTGAGGGTGAAATCGTAGACATTCTGATTTCTGAGACTCTCTTTGTACCAATCGACTGTCCATTCAATTCCGCGATCAATATCTAGAGTCGGTTTCCAACCCAAGAGCTCCACGGCCGCGCTGATATCCAGTTTTAACAGGGTGGCCTCGTGGGGGCCTTTTTCTTTTGCACTCTCGTCGATCCACCGAGCGTCCTGTCCCCAGCGCGCGACGAATTTATCCATAAACTGTCGCACCGGGATGTCACTCTGCGGACCAGGCCCAAAATTCCACGGTCGCGAGACGGATTCTGGATCATTGAAGAGTTTTTGTGCCAAATCCAGATACCCAGAAAGAGCTTCGAGCACGTGCTGCCAGGGGCGGACCGACATCGGACGACGAATATGCACCGACTCCCCCTTGCTGAATGACCGGACGGCATCGGGTACCAGACGGTCGACAGACCAGTCGCCGCCACCGATCACGTTGCCGGCACGGACGGTTGCCAGCCCGCGTGCGGGAGAACAATTAGTAAAGAATGAAAGGCGATAGGAGTTGGCCACAATCTCGGCGCCAGCTTTGCTCGCGCTATATGGGTCGTGTCCACCGAGCGCATCGCCCTCTTTGAATGGACGACCATATTCAAGGTTTTCGTAACATTTATCGCTCGTCGCGATCACGATCGATCGAATGTCGGGCATGGTCCGGACGATTTCGAGTAGATTCGCCGTGCCCATCATGTTCACCGCAAACGTGTCGAGCGGCTCGCGGTACGACGGGCGCACTAAGGACTGAGCGGCAAAGTGAAATAGGATATCGGGAGAGAACTCTCGAATTGATTTCTTAAGTACGTGCAGATCGCGCACATCGCCCAGTTCGGAATCTAGGTGCTCGGCCAACTGTGCCATGGCGAATAGACTCGGCCCAGCCGGCGGGGCGAGCGCAAATCCTTTGACGGTTGCTCCCATCGACTTGAGCCATATGGCAAGCCATGAACCCTTAAACCCCGTATGACCCGTGACGAAGACTCGTTTGCCACGCCAAAAAGAGCGATCCACTAGCGGTCCCAAACTCTCCAAGGAGCGCGGCCCGACTGCCAAAGCTCCTCTAGAAGATTCTTCTCACGGATCGTGTCCATAGGCTGCCAGAAGCCTTCATGTGTATATGCCGCGAGTTGATTGTCCTCGACAAGGCTGAGCATGGGTTTACGCTCGAAAATGCTCGCATCATCATCAATGTAATCGAGCACTTTTTTAGACAGCACGAAGAATCCACCGTTAATGTGTCCGCCATCACCCACCGGCTTTTCTTGGAAGCTGGTGACGTGGTTTCCTTCCATCTCGATCGCCCCGAAACGACCAAGGGGTTTTACCGCGGTTACCGTAGCTAACTTTCCTTCGCGTTCGTGAAAATTCAAAAGCGCGCGGATATCGACGTTTCCGAGACCGTCTCCATAAGTCATGCAAAACGTATCACCCTTAAGGTATTTGCCTATGCGCTTGATGCGTCCACCGGTCATCGTGGCGTCACCCGTGTCCACCGTGGTGACATTCCAGGGTTCGGCTTGATTATCTAGGATCGTGATCTTGTTTTTCGCCAGATCGAATTCGACATCTGAACGATACAGAAAATAATTAGCAAAATAGTTCTTAATGTATTCGCCTTTATAGCCCAGGCAGATGATGAAATCATTCAAACCGAAATGGGAGTAGTGCTTCATGATGTGCCAGAGAATCGGACGACCGCCGATCTCAACCATCGGCTTAGGCTTCAACACGGTTTCTTCTGCCAGGCGTGAACCGAATCCGCCGGCCAGGATAACGACTTGCACGGAAACTCCCATTTAAAAGGAAACAATCCTGAATAGCTACCCTAGGCGCTCTAAACATTCAAGTCACCGCGAGTTTTTCACATTGCCGGAATCAGCACTTGAGATTAGCCTGCTTTTCATTCCATGAACCTCACGGCCTCGCGCATTTGCGTGTACATTTTCGTATCCGTTTTGATTGGCCTTATAGGTGTCGCTCCTCACGCTATCTATTCATACGAGCAGGGCCGACCGAGTCTGTACAAGTCAGGTTACGATGAGGACACTTATGCGGAGCGGGCGCTTGTGCAGCGACCGCGGTCAGATCGGGTACTCTCGAACGGAGTGCTACGACTTCTGCTTGAGGGAGTCAGTCGCAATCATAACTTAGCTTTTCCGGCGGCCGATTTCTTGTTTCCGGCGGTTAGCATGTTTTTAGCTCTAGTTCTGGCGACACCATGGGCAGCGGGAACGGTCGGACCAATCGTAATGGCGCTCGCGGTTTTGTTTGGGCAAGAGACCCTATCCATGGGTTGTCAGGCTGTCTGGCCTTCGCAGGTTGCGCCGTGGAATTGGGTGGACTCGGAACTCTGGCGTCAACTCGTCCCTTTTTCAAATTCAGCCTCTTTTGCGCTTTTCCGAACGCCTGAACCGCAAATGAGTTGGATCTTGTTGCTTGGTTTTTTCATTGTTTGGCAAAAGCTATTAGATAAGCCTGTTTGGAGCCGTCGGGACTGGTTGAGTGTAGGCACCATATCAGTCCTGCTGGGTTTTACGTACGTGTTCATAGCGCTGCCTCTTTACGCGATTTCTGGGGCGATGACATTGCTCCTCGTAGTGAAGGGTCGTAAATTTGAGGCCGTGAGTTTGGCGGCAGTCCTGCTTTTAGGGCTGATACTGAAATTCACCTATGATTTTGGCGCCCCAAATCCTCACATGGCATTTATGTTTGAGTCGAGAGTACCGACTTTTACCATTT
>DAISHW010000271.1:0-233 GCA_036822295.1 Bdellovibrionales bacterium
ACTTCGCCCGACTTCGAGTTCACGACTTTAACCACGCTTCCACGGACGTCCTTGATTAAAACGTATCTCTCGCCCATGTACTCCATGTAATCAGGTGCGTTGATTCCGTCTGAGTAAACAAAGCGCTTTAGCACTTCATTGGACTCATCAAACTCGGCGGCGATTCTGAGACCGTTCTCGTAGATGTATCTTGCGGTCCGGACGGAATTCAGGGTTCTGGTGACTCTTCGGCT
>DAISHW010000271.1:314-1733 GCA_036822295.1 Bdellovibrionales bacterium
ATATGAGTAATAGGTCGATTGAACATTATAGACATCCTCTCTTTGAGTTCGCTCGCCGCTTTCATTGTGGACAAACGAGATACCGGCACCGTTATTCAATATGCGGTCCTGGTCATCGTACTCGCTAAGCTCTGCCGGCGCTTCCGGCCCCTCGACGCGGATTCGATTGCCGTTTTGGTCATAGTGATACCGGGTGAGCCACGTGGGATCGCCATATTCTTTGCGGCCCATGAGTCTACCGGCATCGTCATAAACGAACGCATAGCCAAATGGACCCTTTCGCTCATGTACGATCCGGCCAAGCGGGTCGCGCTCGTAATTCACCGAATATAAAATCTTTGAACCCTGGCGGTATTCGATTTTCGATAGCTCACCGTAATTGGAGTCGTAGGTAAATCGGGCTTCGATATTGTCCACGGTCATCCGCGTGACTCGGCCCATGGGATCGTTTCGCTGATACGCGGCCCAACCGTTATAGATCAAAAACCCGTCTTTATCATAAACCCTTGAAACCGCGGAGTGCGTGGTGGCGCCCCTAACGATCGAGCTGACCACGCGGTGCTCATCATCAAACCGATGCTCGATTGAAACCGGGTCCGCGGAAGCAATGGTCTGCGTTTCTTTTTTGATATGCGGTCCATGGAATTCAAAATCACTGGTGATCCCGCTTGAATGCGCCACTTGAGTGTAATTGTCATAGATAGGACTATAATTAAAGAAATACGTGTCGCCGGCCTGAATCACATGGGGCCTGCCATCTAAGTAATGATATTGAACCATGGCGCCATCAGGCCTTAAAACTTTTTGTAACTGGTTATCGATGTTGTAAATGTATCTAGTTTTGTTCGTACCGCCAATGAACGGCGGCAAGTACTCAAGGACCTCTTCAAAGGTATTGAGTAAAAAGGAATGCTTTGGTCGGCTGGGCGGGGTGAGCGAAATTAAATTGCCATTTATGTCGTACTCAAAATGCGTCTCTCTACCGTCATGACTCATTTCCGTGAGCACGCGGCCGCTCGCGTCGTTTACAAAGGACTTCCTTTGCCCGAGCGGGTTCGTGATTCCGGTTAAAAAGCCGTTTGTCCCGTATTCGAGTCGTGTTTTACGGGCCCCTTGGATGATGGCAGTGAGTCGTCCGCTCGTGTCGTAAGTGAATTGGCTTGGGATATATCCACCCACTTGGCTTTCAACGATGGATTCGGAATTGTTGATCGTTACGCTGGAGACGCGGCCCTCGGCGGAAGTGTTCACCCATTTCTTGTTCGAGCCGTCATAAACGGACGTAAAGCTCGAGTCCTTGACACGCCTGTGGATGTTCAGCTCAACGATACTGAACGGATCAGAGGGATTGCTTAAACTTACGCTTTGCTTTGAAATCCTGGGTGTCCCGATATTGTCGATCTTTGTGACCTCAATGGT
>DAISHW010000271.1:1743-3648 GCA_036822295.1 Bdellovibrionales bacterium
CGGGAATCTGGCGTTTTCTGGGAAGCGCACATCCGTGCCATTTGTTTGCTCAATGGAGTATTTGGGATACTGCTCGACTCTTGAGTCAGGCCGCGACCTTACTTTAAGAAGGTAACCGCCCGGGTCGATCTGGTTATAGGTGTTCTCCCCATACCCTTGGTAGATATTGAAAACGCCAAACGTCGTTTCCAAGCCCCCTCTGGATTTCAAGATGACTTTAGGGACTTTCCAGACCGGGTCATAAGTGGTTTCTAAATCTTGGTAAAAGCCGCTGGGATGGAAGTCCTTCGTGAGCTTTCCGTCTGAGTCGTAATAAAAGGCGTTGCTCTGGCCACCGGGTTTAGTGAAGCGCTCAATGAGTCCACTCTCATAGTACTTCATTTGATGGCGCGCTCCGCTTGGATCGGTAACGGATCGGAGCATGCCGTCTGGATCGCCGTAGGCAAGCGAAGTGATTTGGCCTTTGGCGGATGCGATTTGAGTTATACGGCCCGTGGTCACGGTCAGAGTCACGACCTGGCCATAGGGTTCGGTGATGGTGGTGAGTAGACCGTTGCCGTCATGAGCAAAAACATATTTATTCGCGCCCGTTAGACCGTACTTCGTGTAGAGATGGCGACCGCTTGAGTTAAATATATGCACGACGCTCGCATCGGGTTCAGGGACCATAAGGTCACCTCCACCAATGGTTTTGGCCGCGAGTTTTTCGGCCGTGCCGTCCCCCCTTATCAGCTGACCCCGAACGACATCATAAAAATGATAAATGCTAGGGGTCCAGCCGCCAAAGCCAAACACACTCGCGTCCACGCCGCCGACAAAGTTCTTATAGTGAATCGGCACCTCTTTACCGTGAGCGATCACCGTCACGGTGAAGTCAAAGGCGATCGAGCCGATGACCGGATCGCTACTATAATCTCTCCCGTCCCATTCAAACGTATAGACCTGGCCCGGTAGATTTAAAAAACTTGCACTTAAGGTGCGCCCACCTGCGTATTCCGCGTCAAGCTTATAGCCCGTCACATTGCCGTTTGAGTCGTTTAAGGGGATCCGGACTCTTCGTTTGCCGACTTTTCCAAACGTGCGGCTTGAGAAATAAACCAGATCAAACGTCGTACCGATCACGGGCACGCGCTCGCCCACACTCGCGGTCAGGGGATTGATGATCGATCCCCTACAAAGTTTTTTACCGTCGTCATCATCGTCTGGACCATAAGGATTATCATCCCGGCCGGTGGTTTTGGTCGAGAAAAAGGGCGTGATGGTTTTCTTGGAACCAAAGATCGGCTCATAGCAGGTGGACTCGTAGCGATGGCGGGCCTCTCCCCAAGAGCTGAACGGCACCTCGATAGACATCTCGGCCGACCCGCCGATGAACCCCGGGCACGCCGCGATCGCGTGGGTCAGGTAATTGTCGTAAAAAGAGGCCCGCGCTTCGCGACCAAGAGTCAGCGTCAGGCCCGCGAGCAGAGCGAATAGGCTTAACAAGCGGCGCATCACTGCCTCCAACCTTTCATGATCTCGAATCCATCGACCAAAACGTTGTCGGCGTGTCCGCCTGGACGTAGACGCCGAAATAAAGCTGACTCTCGCCGTCCGCGGCGTCGCGAATGGTGATCTTGCCGAAATAAGCGCCGGGCTTCGCGTACGTGTGCGCGGCGACGGCCGTATCCGCCGAATTTCGCGGGGAATCGTAGTCGCCGAAATCCCATTCGTAAGACGCGACCGTGCCGTCGATATCGAAAGATTTGGACGCGTCGAAACGAACGGACAAAGGCCCCTTGCCGGCAAGATCCGAAGTTTCCAGAACGATCGAAGGTGGACTGCCCCACGCCGGCGGCGTGTCGTCAACGTAGATCGTCGCATAGGCGTAGGCCGCAAACGAATCTTGATCGAGCACGCGGAGCC
>DAISHW010000271.1:3658-4089 GCA_036822295.1 Bdellovibrionales bacterium
CCTGGTAGGTGCCGCTGGTCGTGTACTCGTTGGAAGCGGTTTGATAGATGGGACCGTCGACCGAGTTGCCGTCGCCGAATTCCCAGTTGTACGACGCCAACCGGTCTTCCGGATCCACGCCCGTCGCGAAGAAGTTCACCATTAACGGCGACGCGCCCGAGCTCGCCGAAACCTCAAAGATCGGCTCGGGGATCTGGCCGTTCGCGATGTCGGCGTACTCGGAATAAACGGTCTCGTCGCTGGAATTGTCGATCAGGGTCAGTTTGACCGTGTAGTGCCCGGGCGCGGGATACACGTGTTGCACGTAACCGTAGTCATCGAATTCGCCGGCGTTGAACTCTTGCGTCGTGCCGTCGCCGAATTCCCAGCGAATCGTGTCCACCGTCCCGTCCGGATCCACGATGGGTTCGTTCGTGTAGAAGTTGACGATG
>DAISHW010000272.1:0-2830 GCA_036822295.1 Bdellovibrionales bacterium
AAACGGGCCTTCATCGAGTCGGCGGCGTAATAGATGCCCGCGTGAATCACGCCCGAGTTGCGGCCGCTGGCGTGTTGACCGATCGCGCTCTCTTTTTCCAAGATCAAGATACGGGGTCGCGGGCGGCGATTCGCCAACTCGCGGGCCACCGTAAGCCCCATGATGCCAGCGCCAATGATGATGAAATCGAATGACTCTGTGTGCGCCATCGCCTTGATTTTCCAGCGGGGTAGCGCGGGTAGTCAAGGGCTGTGTGGCCGGGTTGTGTCGGCTAGATTGGGGGGGCATGAAGCCCGAGCTCCATTGTCCCTTATGCCGCAGGCATCTGACCGTGCCCGCCGAAAATCAAATCGAGACCTGCGCGTGCGGGCAGCGTGTCGCCAATCGCGCGGGCGTTTTGTGTTTCGTCGATATCGATTCGTTTTATGAGGGCAAATTCGCCTATACGAAAAATCGCCGCGGCGGACTTCTGAAAAAAGCGCTCATCGTTTTGAGCATCAACGAAAGCGAAAACCGCACCTGGCTCGAAGCGCTGCCGAAGATCGCCAAGGAGCGCGGCGGGCGTTTGACGATCCTGAATCTTGGCGCGGGCGGGGGCGAGTCGTTGCTCAATCGCTTCGGCGACGTGACTTCACTCGATCTTTCTTTGGACAGCTTGATGAACGCGCGCCAGGTTTCGGATCTTTGCGTGCAGGCCGACGCCACGAAGCTGCCGTTCAAGGACGGTCAGTTCGACGTCGTGTTCTCAGCGCATTGTTTGGGGCATATCCCCCTTGATCAAAAGCAAGCGGTCATCAAAGAAATGTTTCGCGTGACCAAACCGGGCGGCTATTCCCTGCACTCGATCGAAACCGACGCCGACAATTTTATTTTTAAAAAGGCCAAGCGGTTCCCCGAGCTCTACCAACGGAACTTCGTCGACATGTACGGACACTTCGGGCTGGAGCTTCCGAGTCGGAACTTCGAACGTTTTCGCCAGGCGGGTTTCAGTCCGGTTTTTGAGCGTCCCGATTACTGCGTCGGCGTGATTCGCCCGTCGAATTCCTACAAGGTGTTCTTCGGGGAAAGGGCGTACCGCGCCAAATCCCCGTTGTTTGGATTTTTATTTTGGAGCTCGCGGTTGATGTCGGCGAAGGGCGTTTTGCAATACGCTTGGGACTGCGTGCTCCGTCCGCTTTCGACGTTGAATCGTCTGTTCGGGCCGGAATCGACCGACTCCATCAAAGTGCTCTACGCGAAAGGCAGTGGCTAAACGATGCGCCGGGAATTTCTATCACTTTCGCCGCCCGCTTTGAGTGAGAGCGAAATCGAATCGGTCATGGCCGTCCTGCGCGCGGGCAACTGGTTGACCTCTGGTCCCAAGACCAAAGAGTTCGAACAAAAGTTTCAAGCCAAGGTGGGCGCTAAGGCGGCGCTGGCGCTCAATTCGTGCACGGCGGGATTGCATCTCTCGATGGTCGTTCACCGTGTGGGTCAGGGCGATGAGGTGATCACGACACCGCTCACTTTCGCGGCCACCGCCAATGTGGTTGAGCATGTGGGCGGCACGGTCCGCTTGGCCGACATCGATCCCGAAACTTTGCTGATCGATCCGGAACAGGTGGCGCGCGCGGTGACGCCGAAAACCAAGGTCATCGTTCCCGTTCACTATGCCGGCCAACCTTGCGATATGCCGCGGATTCGCGATATCGCGGGCGCGAAAATCCGGATCGTCGAAGACGCGGCTCACTGTCTGCCCTCGAAAATCGGCGCCGAATGGATCGGCGCCGCCGACAATCTGGCTTTGTTCTCATTTTACGCGACCAAGAACATCACCACCGGTGAAGGCGGCATGATGACCGGCCGGCCGGAGCTCGTCGATGAGGCGCGCAGGCTCGCGCTTCACGGCTTAAGCCGTGACGCCTGGAATCGGTTCGCGAAAGGCGGGAGCTGGGAATACGACGTTCCCGAGCCCGGTTACAAATACAACCTGACCGACATTGCCTCTGCCATGGGCGTCGCGCAGCTCGACAGGCTCGATGAGCTTTACGAGGCGCGGATGCGAATCGTGAACGCGTACGACCAGGCCTTCAAAAATACGAAACACTTCCGCGCCGTCAAGACACGCGAAGGGGTCCTGAGCTCGCATCATCTGTACGTGATCCTGCTGGAGCTAGGCACCCTGACCATCGATCGCAATCGCTTTATCAATGAGTTGGCCGAGCGGAACATCGGCACGTCGGTGCACTACACGCCGGTGCACATGTTCTCGTACTACGCGAAGAAATACGGCTGGACCCCTGAGAGTTTCCCGAACGCTCACCGGGCGTTCACGCGCATGCTGAGTTTGCCGCTGAGCTCGAAGATGAATCCGAATGACGCCGCCGACGTGATCGAAGCGGTGAACGATGTTTGTCGGAAATTCGCGAAATGATCAAACGCGCCTTCGATTTTATCGGAGCGCTTTCGGGACTGATTCTTTTAAGTCCGCTGTTTCTGGTCGTCATCTTCGCCCAATGGTTGGTGGATCGCGGACCTGCGTTTTTCGCTCAAGCGCGGGTCGGGATGAATGGCGAGCCATTTCGGATGTGGAAATTCCGTAGCATGCGGGTCGCGAATTCAGGTCCGTCGCTGACCGTGGGCGCCGACGCCCGGATCACGCCGATGGGTCGGATCTTGCGCAAAACAAAAATCGATGAACTGCCGCAGCTATGGAACGTGCTCAAGGGCGATATGAGTCTGGTCGGGCCTAGACCGGAACTTAAAAAATATGTCGATCTATATTCGCCGGCGGAACGCGAAGTTTTGAATCTTCGGCCGGGCATCACCGATCCGGCGTCTTTCGCGCTTT
>DAISHW010000272.1:2840-4080 GCA_036822295.1 Bdellovibrionales bacterium
CTGATGCCCGAAAAGATTCGCGTCAACATCGAGTACGCCCGGCGCGCGGGCTTTGTCAGCGATCTGCTTTTGATTTTCGCCACCGTGGTAAGGATCGTGGGGGTTGAGCTCGACGTCTTCGGCAAACTCGGCATGAAACGCCCGAGCTTCGGTGCGCCCGCGTGATCCTTGAATGGCTCGTCCCCCTTTATGTTCTGGCTCTGCACACCTCGATGGCGGGGATGGAAGTGCTTGGATGGGGCGTGGTCGCGGCGGCGCTCGTCACGAAATTTTCGCGCCGTGAACGACTCGATTTTCCGCTTTGGATCCCGTTGGTCATTTTGGTCTTGGCGGTCTTGGCCAGTTTGCTCGGTCGACCCTTGAGCCGGCCGTTCAGTTTTCAGATGGGATTCATGCGTTGGATCGCGCTGATGTGGGGCTTGTATTGGGCTCTGAGCCTGGTTTGGTCCGAGAAATTCGAGCGGCGTCTGATGTGGACCTGGGCGGCGGGACTGGTCGGTGCCGGTCTTTACGCGTGTTTTCAATGCGTGACGGGAATCGATCTGATCCGGCCCGCGCGCGGCGTGATCGTCTCGCGCGGAAGTCTGTTTAAGGCGGTCGGATTTTTCTCGATGTCCCTGACCTTCGCTTATTCGGTGGGGATGTCGACATTGGCTCTGACTTTGCCGGCGCTGAAGCGCTGGGGCGTACGCGGGGCCACGCCGATCGCGGTTTTAGGCGGGCTCGGAATTCTGACGGCGTTTTCGCGCGGGGGTTGGATCGCGCTGGTCTTGGTGCTCGCGTTCTATGTTCTCTGCGAGTTCCCGCGCTATTTCCTGCCCTTTTTGGCAGCGATCGTGGCGATCGTGACCGCGCTCGTGACGTTCTCGGAAGGTTTCGCGGATAAAATCGGCGGATTGCTCGCGCTGCAGATGGATCACAGCTCCTCGGTAAGGCTCGATCTTTGGAGCGCTTACTTGAAAATGTTCGGTGACAATCCCTGGCGGGGCGTGGGTCTTTTTGAGGGCGATCGTCTTTTGCCGGCATACTACGCGGCGCTCGGGATCGAGCAACCTTTCGCGTCGCACGCGCACAACGTGCCTTTGCAATGGGCGGCGGGGGCGGGGACGTTCGCGCTTGCCGCCTACCTGGCGTTCGTATTCGGACTCCTGAAGCGCGCCTGGGACTTACGGAAAGCGACGCCCTGGGGATGGTCACTCCTGTTGGCGCAGCTTTACCTGCATATTGGAGGGATGACCGA